>NZ_JACGWC010000051.1:0-4045 GCF_014077545.1 Colwellia sp. BRX10-1 | reverse complement strand
CAAGCCAATAAAGAAGATAAATGCACGGGGCACTTTTGGGAAGGACGCTTTAAATCACAAGCGCTACTCGATGAAGGGGCATTACTTGCTTGTATGGCTTATGTAGATTTAAATCCAGTGCGTGCAGGCATTGCCCCAACACCTGAGCAATCGAGTTTTACCAGTATTCAACTGCGTATCAAAGCAGCCATTATCGGGGAGCAACCCACAACGTTATTACCTTTTACGGGCAATGAACAGCAAGCTAAAACCTCCGGTATCCGCTTTAGCTTGAAGGACTATTTAACCCTTGTAGATGAAACAGGTCGCGTAATAAGAGCAGACAAACGAGGCGCTATCGAGACTAAAACCGCAAATATACTGTCAAGACTTCACATCAGCGATGAAAGTTGGCTCAAACTCACCACAAACTTTGAAGGTATATTCACTGGTGCGGTGGGTACCGCAGAGCATTTGTGTGAATTTACTGAGCACGTGGGGTTAAAGCGCGCACACGGGAAAGCAAATGCTCAAGCTTGTTTGAATAGCGCGTAAATTTAACTACATTCAAAAACAGCAAGAAAAATACAGCTACCTTGGGGGAGAAGTAAAGCTTGCCTGAAATTCACTCATTTAGTCAACATCTATAAAAATCGATATACAAAGACTTACAAGATGAAGTACATGCATTGTTAATGACCAATGGATAGCATTGTTTCAGAGCATTATTACTGCGGAGAATTATCATGGGTGGCATGGTAATAATCATTCAGGATAACGCACGGCTAAGACATCACATTTTGCCCCATGTAAAATAGCATTACAGGTAGATCCTAGTAGTAATTGCAAGCCATGTACACCATGACTTCCGGTGATAATTAAATCAACGTTTTCTTTCTCTGCAAAAGCAAAGACTTCGCCACTAATATGTCCTATTGGTATATGCAAATCTTGCTCTAGAATATTGAACCTTTTAGCCAAAGGCTGAAGTATCTCTTTGGCACGCTCTGCTAGTGCTCTAGTAGTTCCTATACTATCTATGGGGTCCAAACCCTGCATAGTACCGTATACACCAGCATAGTAAGCGTTTGGTATAGGCTCAACTACATGAATAACACTCAGTTTTGCCTGAGTGAGTTCTTGTAGTTGCGTGACTTTATCTTCGATATAACTCTTCGTCTCATTAAGTTCTGCGGCAAATAAAATATGCTTATACATTAATTTCTCCTTTATTTTAAATAATAATATTTTGCTTATAGCTTGCTTGCGTAACATCAACTTGATATTGATGTTTTAATTTTTGCGCAAGTATATCCATGGCTTCTACTTCCCCATGTACGAGAACTACAGGTGGTTTGTTTTCGAAGCCTTGATACCACTCAAGTAAGCCTTGTTGGTCAGCATGTGCAGAGAATCCGCCAACGGTGTGAATATTTGCTTTAACTTGTACCTTTTCTCCCCACAACTTTATGTGTTCACAGCCATCAACAAGCGATCGACCTAATGTTCCTCTAGCTTGAAAGCCAACAATAAGCACATGAGCATTCTCACGCCAAATATTATGTTTGAAATGGTGTTTAATTCGCCCCCCTGTACACATGCCGCTACCCGCTATAATAATGGCGCCTGAAGATATTTGATTTATTTTCATCGAATATTCAGTTGTTTCTGACATATGCAAGTTAGGTAAATTAAATATCCCATTATCTTGTAGTTGGACATCAATTGCTTCCTTATCGTAAACTTCGCGGTGCTTGGCATAAACATTAGTAGCTTTTATTCCCATAGGACTATCGAGAAAAATTTGCCAATCGCCTAATTGCCACTCCTCAAAATGTTGCTTAAATTCATAAAGTAACTCTTGTGTTCTGCCAACGGTAAAAGCAGGAATTAATATGTTTCCTTTACTACTTTTAGCATTAGCAATAATATTACCCATTTCTTGCCAAGTATCCTGCCAACTACGATGTAATCTGTCACCATATGTACTTTCCATAATAACCAAGTCAGCATGTTTAATCGTGAACGGATCACGTAAAATAGGGGCGTTTTTATGGCCTAAATCGCCACTAAAGACAATCTTTTTACTAACGCCGTTTTCAGTGAGTGCTAATTCAACAATAGCCGAACCAATAATATGACCCGCATCTCTAAGGGTTAGTTTAACGCCTTGGCATACTTCTAACTCGGCATCATAGGTAAGTCCTTTAAAATACTGACAGGTTGTCTCCGCTTCTGCTCTCGTATAAAGGGGGTCTACTAATGCTAAACCTTTACGCTCACGTTTTTTATTTTCCCAGCGGGCTTCCTTTTCGTGAATATAGCCTGAGTCTAGGAGCATAATTTTACATAAATCTACCGTGGTATTATGAGTATAGATACAACCATGAAAACCTTCTTTTATGAGCATGGGTAATCGACCTGTGTGGTCAAGGTGTGCGTGACTGACGATCACCGCATCTAGCTCACTAACATCAAAAGGGAAGGGGTCGTGATTGTGTTTTTCATGCTCATGAGAGCCCTGAAACATCCCACATTCAATAAGTATATTTTTGTTGTTTACTTGCACCAAATAGCAAGAACCCGTGACTTCACGAGTGGCACCGAAAAATTTAATATTCATTTTAGCTCCCATAAGGATTAGTGTGGGTAATACGGATATCTGGTTTGTTGATAAGGTTTTAATGTGTAATTTGGCTGTAAAAAGGACACCAAATCAATAAGCTCGGTCACGGTCATAACATCGTTAAAGACCTTCATCTTTGATTTTCCTTCAGGTGTTCTTAGCTTAGGCGAATGCGGGTTGGAGAATTTATGAGATGGATTAATTATTGAAGTAACTAATTCAGCGTAAGTTATGATTTTAGTTTTCTCACCCCCAAGGGAAACAGAGATATCTTGTTGTTTTACAATACTTGAGTCCTCAACACCTTTTAGTGTGTGGCACGCTAAACATTGGTACTTTAAGAAAACTGTTTTACCTGTTTCAATATTACCTTTAGGCAGGCTAAATCCTCGTGGGGAATCAACCCCTTTATCACAACTGAATAGCGTTAATGACAAAACGATAAGTAAAGTGAATAGAATGTATTTCATTGTTATTCCTTAATTACTTTTTTAAGTTGAATTAATTAAAGCGCTGATCAAAACCATGAGTAAAGTCACACTAGTATTAGAATTTTTTCTTGCTTATTGATATCTACAAATTGTATAGATAAGCATTTTTCTGGTGATATCAAAGACTCTTCTGGGATAGCAGTACAAGTTAAAAAGCAGATAATTCCAAAAAAATTACACATAGCGCTTTCCACTATTAGGTTGATTTTTAGTCTAGTTGTTCTTATTTGAGGATTCAATTTTTCTTGGGAATACGTTGATATAGATCAATGATGTAGACGTTAATGAAAAACTAACAGCTTATGAATGAAGTAGGTAAATAACTTTGTCTATCCGATAACACTGAATAAATCATTCAGTGCGCAGCGCTTCTATGGGGATTAATTTAGCGGCACTTTTTGCCAGATGAATGCCAGCTAACAAACCAATAAGGGCAGAAAAGCTTAACGAACCTTTAATACATAAATATTAAGGTCAACTGATAGCGCAGGCTGTGTGAAAACTATTTTGAACTTGCGTAATTTGGAAATATCAACGACAAAAGACTCTGTAGATTTAAATCTGTAGTAAGTTTGGTGTCAAACTACCTTTGAATTTACATAGCGTTGCATAAAAATTGTAAGCTGAGTGTTTTCACACAGCCTGAGCGAACAGTCTACCTAAAGAAAAACCAAAAGCTAACTTCTGCAATACTTATCAAAGTAAGCTTTAATTATTAGATGATGAACGACCGCTGTGGTGGCTAAGCGGACTACTTATTAAAATTAAGATATGTCGTCTTTGTAGTAAAAGTGATCTGAAGAGATCAATCTCAGACATTATGCGTGTAACACATGAAAGCTCGATTTTAGGTTGTCATTTCGCCATGCTGATACTGAAATAAATTCAGCATGACGTAGTTGGTATCAACATGACGTAGTTGTTATCAACATGACGTAGTTGTTATCAG
>NZ_JACGWC010000007.1:0-183044 GCF_014077545.1 Colwellia sp. BRX10-1 | reverse complement strand
GATAAAATTTTACTGAAATTTAGGCAAAAAAAAACGCATTACTTAAAAAAGAATGCGCAATAAAAACATAACTACTAATAACTACTAAGGGAGAAACATAAACACTTATAAAGTAAGAGTGTTAGTTGTGGTTTTAGTTCCATTTATTTAGCTATTTTTATTCATCGTTTTATTGGCAGAGTCGTTGGTGATTAAATCGGTTGTTACTGACAAAATGCTGATAAACGTTTATTAGAATTTAGGCAAAAAAAAACGCATTACTTAAAAAAGAATGCGCAATAAAAACATAACTACTAATAACTACTAAGGGAAACATAAACACTTATAAAGTAAGAGTGTTAGTTGTGGTTTTAGTTCCATTTATTTAGCTATTTTTATTCATTGTTTTATCGGCAGAGTCGTTGGTGATTAAATCGGTTGTTCCGGATAAAATGCTGATAAACTTTTACTAGAATTTAGGCAAAAAAAAACGCATTACTTAAAAAAGAATGCGCAATAAAAACATAACTACTAAGGGAGAAACATAAACACTGCTAAGTAAGAGTGGCAGTTCTAGTTTTAGTTCAATAATGTTTCATTTAAAATAAAAATATTTTTTACAACACTACTCTCACTATTATCTAGTTGGTATAAGGTCGTCTTTCTGGCATGATAACAATATCCAATCCAATAACGTACTGATGTTATGTCGTTTATTAAACCTTTTCTTATTTCATTGTTCAGCATCATACTCCTCTCAAGTTGTGCTACATCACCGCCAAAAAATCCTGAAAATATCTGTGAAATTTTTCGTGAACACCGTGATTGGTATTTTGCTGCCAAAGAAGTGCGTGAGCGTTGGGGGGTGCCTATCCATGTGCCCATGAGTATGATGTTCCAAGAAAGTTCATTTAGAGCCGATGCTTTGCCTCCTAGAGACTATTTACTGGGTTTTATCCCTTGGGGTCGGGTAAGTACTGCTTACGGTTACTCTCAAGCAAAAACGATGACTTGGGATGATTATATTAAAGAAACAGACAATTCTGGCGCCGACCGTGATGACTTTGACGACGCTATTGATTTTATGGGTTGGTTTATATTTAAAACACAGAAAATTAATAAGGTCTCTAAATGGGATGCTTACAACCAATATTTAAATTATCACGAAGGTTGGGGAGGCTTTAAGCGTCGCTCTTATAAACAGAAGCCTTGGCTGGCAAAGGTCGCCCGCAAAGTCGATAACCGAGCACGGCGCTACAGTAGCCAATTAAAAAGCTGTGAAGCAGATTTAAATCATGGTTGGTTATGGCGATTATTTTTTGCATAAAGTTTATTTGTCGATATAACTGTAATTAGCTTTGTGAGTATGGTCTTTTATAAAAAGGTCATGCTTTTTAGTTTTAGGGCTAAATTAAAGCCAATGATTGTTCACCGAGTTACATAACATAAGTAGTGATAACATGTAGCATAAATAGTACTTATATAATCTCTTTGCAGTAAAAATGCTCGCAAAGGCTTACGTTTCTTATCATAAAAATTATTGTAAAAAAAACTTCATAAATATTAAAGAAAGGCATTGCATTATTTGAGGGCTGGCTCTTATTGGGCTGCGTTTTGTTATCCACAGAAATTGTGGAAAAATCATTATTAGATCAAGTGGTGTGAATAACTCTGTGAATAACTTTGTGGCTTGCTGCTATTATCCACAAAAGAAGAAATAAGAGCATCTAAAAGTAATTGTTACTATGATAAGGATTTCATAAAAAAAGGCCTTAAAATGATGATTTAAGGCCTTGTGTTATATCTATGGTGTAACCAAACTTGCTACTTTTCTTTATCATTATCGAGATAAAGTTCAGGAAGGATCCTAACTGTTTTGATCATATTATCTGAGACATCAACAATTTCTAAAGGGTAACCTGCTATACGTACACTTAAATTAGCTTCTGGTATATCTTCTAAATATTCGATAATTAAGCCGTTTAATGTTTTAGGGCCATCGGTAGGGAAATTCCATGTCATTTCTTTATTAATATCCCTCACCGTAGCACTACCATCGACTAAATAACTACCATCAGGTTGTGCATTAACCTCTTCACTTGTCGTCGGCGTCATCGTTGTTGTAAAGTCACCAACGACTTCTTCCAAAATATCTTCTAGGGTTACTAAGCCTTGAATGTCACCATATTCATCGACGACTAAGCCTAATCGTTCTTTGGCATGCTGAAACTTTAATAGTTGCACATTCAGGGTGGTGCCTTCGGGAATAAAATATAATTCTTTTATTGCTCTGATTAAGGTGGTTTTAGTAAATTGATTTTTGAATAAGAGTTTCAATGCATCACGTAGATGAATATAACCGACAACATCATCCATATTGTCTCGATACAATAACACACGGGTATGGTTTGATTGTGCCAGTTGTTTTTGAATCTTTTTCCAGTCATCATTAATATCAATGCCCACTAACTCATTACGTGGGATCATAATATCTTCAACGGTCACTTTCTCTAAATCAAGAATACCGACCAACATATTTTGATCGCGCTCGGGTAACATAGCCCCAGAGTCATTAACAACGGTTCTAAGTTCTTCTGAGCTTAAACTGTGATGAACACGTTGTTCAGAACTAACACCGATTAATAGCAATAAACCGTTAGTGATCCAATTTACAGCAACAACGAAAGGGAACAACAGCTTCAATAAAACAGATAAGACAACTGAGCTTGGAAAAGCGATTTTTTCAGGGTATAACGCCGCTAATGTTTTTGGGGTTACTTCAGAAAATATAAGCACAACAAGTGTTAATGCAATGGTTGCAACCAACACACCCATGTCACCAAATAAACGTAAGCCGATAATAGTGGCAATCGCAGAGGCCGCTATATTAACAAGATTATTGCCAATAAGTATTAAACCAATTAAACGGTCTGGACGCTCTAATAATTTACTGACGCGTTTAGCACCTTGATGATTTTGTTTTTCTAAATGGCGAAGTCGATAGCGGTTAAGCGACATAATGCCAGTTTCAGATCCTGAAAAATAGGCTGATAGAATAATTAGAATGCCAAGAATGGCAAAGAGCATTTCCGTTGATATGTTGTCCAAAAAAGGAACCCTATGTTGTGTTATAGATAGTCATTAAGTACGTTATATACTTATTTAATGACCATTATTTTGATAATTTACAGTAAAATAAATTCTTTAACAAATCGACTACCGAAATATGCCAATGTTAATAAAGCACTACCGGTAACCATTAATATTAATACTCGATGTCCTCGCCAACCCCTATTGTAATGACCCCAGAGTATCGTTGAATAGACCAGTAGGGCTAATATAGACAATATTGTTTTATGTAAGTTTTCGTGTGAGATCATCCCATCTAAAAATAAGAAGCCAATCACTTGGCTGAGTAATAAAAAACTCGTGCCAATACTTAATATAATAAAAAGCTGACCTTCAACTTGCATCAGTGGTGGTAAATGATTGACCGCCGCCAAATTTTTTGTTTTTAATTTAAAATGGATGTAAGCCACTTGAAACGCATAAAGTGTCGCAATAATCAGCGTACAATAAGAGAGCAGTGCAAGCGTTACATGGCTTATTACACTTAATTGGTGATTAATTAAGGGGGCTTGTTCAACACTCGGTATGAATATCATCAAAAATTGCCAAATACCCGCAAAACCATAAATAACTGGTAAGAGTAAATTCACCTTAAAGCGCAAAGCAAATGCAGAGACTGATAAACAAATAATTAAACTGACTAAAGAAATAACGTTAGGCAATGCAAAGTTAATATCCGCTTGAGCAACTAAAAACTGTGCATTACTTAACGTGTGAAGCACCATAGCTAAACAGCCAAAAAATAATACAAAAACTAAATTAGGCCCTTTAGGGTGAAATAAACGTAATAACATTGCAGAAGTTGCTACAGCATAAGCAAAAAATGCAATTAAAGAACAAATATCCGAAAAACTCACAACGTGCTCCCACACAAGAACTTAAAAGTTAGGTATTTATACCTGCAAACGATTCTATCAGAATGCGGGTAATACACCCTATATTAAAACTATAAAACTAATTTTCTTAAAGGCTTTATCGATAAAAAGGCAATTAACCCTGCGCAAGTTAACCCAAACCAAAAGGGTAGTAACTCATGGCTATGTTGCATTTGCTGCGTAATATTAATATCAAAAAACGCCAAGCCCCAATCAAGTAGTAAGCCAAAGCCAATTGCACACGACGAAATACCTAATAAATACCGGATTAAAACACTGCTGCCCATTTCATTTTTAATGACGCCCAATGTTGAAATATTGGTTGCAGGGCCAGCCATCATAAAGACCAACGCTGTGCCAGGAGATATACCGGCTAAAATAAAGCCCGCGGCGACAGGGGTCGATGCAGTGGCACAAATATACATAGGGATTGATATAACAATCATCACTAACATTGCGCCTAAACCACTTCCGTAGCTAAGTAAAAAAGAGGCGGGTAAAAATGTTTTTATTAACGTGGCAAAAACTAAACCGACTAATAACCAAATAATGATATCGTCTATCAATTGCGTTGCCGCGTAATGAATACCTGAGGTGGTTTTACTGATAAAACTTGCTGATTTTGTTGGTGGTTCAGATGTTTTTTCACTGGCACAACATGAAGATTTTACATTTTCTGTCGCAAGTACAGGTTCAGTAACTACTTTTTTCTTACTTGGACAACAACTAGGTGCATCTTCAGTTGCTGATTTTGGCAGAGTAATGTCTTCTTTTTTTATCGTTGAAACCAATAAGCCTGTAATAATAGCAGAAAATATCGCAGTTATTGGACGATAAATAGCAAACACGGGCCCTAATAAAGCATATGAAACAGAAACAGAGTCAACGCCTGTTTCTGGGGTCGCAACTAAGAAGGATGAGGTTGCAGAAGCGGAAGCGCCACTGCGACGTAATTCAGTCGCAACAGGGATAACACCACATGAGCATAAAGGTAAAGGTGCGCCAATGAGTGCGGCTTTAATAATAGCGAGTTTCCCTTCGCCTAAATGTTGACTTAAAATTTTAGTGGGTACCCAAGACTTCATTAAACCAGCGATGAGTAAACCTAATAATAACCAAGGACTTGCTTCAGCACTTAGGGCTAAAAAGTTTGTCAGTAATGCAGATAAATATTCCAAGACAGTCACTATATTAATTATATAAAAGTTAAACCAACCTACAGCTTACCATACTTATATTAAGGTGCATTAGTCGTTATCAAATAACGACGATTTATTTATCTGATCTGCTGTTCTTTACTCTTGTAGTTAATTGATAAATCTAACGCTAATGAGCATGAAGAAACTGAGAGGATTTGCTATTAATCCTTTCGCTTATTTTATTGGCGGGTATAATATGCAATAATTTTTATATTCAGCACAATATAGAGTCATACATGTTTGAGAATCTTTCCGATCGTTTAACGAAAACGTTAAAAAATATCAGCGGCCGTGGCCGATTAACAGAAGACAACATTAAAGAAACATTACGTGAAGTGCGTATGGCACTTCTTGAAGCGGATGTTGCCTTACCGGTTATTCGTGATTTTATCGCTAAAGTAAAAGAGAGCGCGGTTGGTCAAGATGTCTCTAAAAGTCTTACTCCAGGACAAGTCTTCGTAAAAATTGTTCAAAAAGAACTTGAACACGCTATGGGTGAAGTCAACGAGACCCTTAATTTAAAAGCGGCTCCGCCAGCTATTGTATTAATGGCTGGTTTACAAGGGGCGGGTAAAACAACCTCTGTGGCAAAGTTATCAAAATACTTAACAGAGCGTGAAAAGAAAAAGGTATTAGTCGTCAGTGTCGATGTTTATCGTCCGGCTGCTATTAAACAGCTAGAAACATTAGCAAACGAAATTAATATTGAATTTTTCCCAAGTGATATTTCGCAAAAACCAATAGATATTGCTAATGCAGCTATTGAACATGCTAAAAAGTTTTTATTTGATGTATTAATTGTTGATACTGCGGGTCGTTTACATGTTGATAAAGACATGATGACTGAGATACAAGACCTACACGCGGCTATTAATCCAATAGAAACATTATTCACCGTTGATGCAATGACGGGACAAGATGCGGCAAACACAGCGAAAGCCTTTGGTGACGCTTTACCGTTAACCGGTATCATACTGACCAAAACTGACGGTGACGCTCGAGGCGGTGCTGCGCTTTCTATTCGCCATATTACCGGCAAGCCTATTAAATTTATGGGTGTTGGCGAAAAAATTGAAGCATTAGAACCTTTCCATCCTGACCGTATTGCCTCACGTATTCTTGGTATGGGCGATGTACTTTCTTTAATCGAAGAAGTTGAACAAAAGGTTGATAAGAAGAAAGCTGAGCAATTAGCCAAAAAATTTAAAAGTGGTAAAAGTTTTGATTTAGAAGATTTTCGTGAGCAACTTGTGCAAATGAAAAACATGGGTGGCATGACTAGCATGATGGACAAATTGCCAGGTATGGGCAATATGTCAGATAAAATTAAAGATCAAATGGATGATAAATTAACCTTACGAATGGAAGCTATTATTAGCTCTATGACTAAAGGTGAACGTGAGCGTCCTGATATTATTAAAGGTTCTAGAAAACGTAGAATTGCTGCAGGTTCAGGTACTCAAATTCAAGATGTGAATCGTTTATTAAAACAATTTATGCAAATGCAAAAAATGATGAAAAAAATGTCTGGTAAAGGTGGCATGCAGAAAATGATGCGCTCAATGAAGGGCATGATGCCTCCAGGCGGTGCAGGCGGTGGCCCAGGTGGCGGGATGTTCGGCCGTTAAAGATAACATCATTTATAAAAAATAATGATGCTGCAATATCCTGTGGAAAGGCATGATGCTTCTAAACTGCGGTGCAGGCGGTGGCCCAGGTGGCGGGATGTTCAGCCGTTAAGATAAACAATATTTAATTTCAAAAGGTAGCGTTCGCTACCTTTTTTGCTTTTAGTCTTTAGTCATTTCAGGTTTATCATTAGCACTGGGCGATCTTTATACTTGCTATTTATCCTAGGAAGCGTAAAATACGCGAGCTTTTCTGTCACCTAGGGTGTCAGGAAATGTCTGGAAAATTCGTTTTAACACTTTAAATAATAGAGGGCGATATGGTAACCATTCGTTTAGCTCGTGGCGGCGCCAAAAAGCGTCCATTCTATCAGGTTGTTGTTGCAGATAGCCGTAACTCTCGCGATGGTCGTTTCATCGAGAAAGTTGGCTTTTTTAACCCAACAGCAGAAGGTCAAGCTGAGAAATTACGCTTAGACCTAGACCGTATCAACCATTGGGTTGGTCAGGGTGCTGGTTTATCTGATCGTGTGGCTAAGTTAGTTAAAGACGCTCAAGTAGCAGCTTAATTAATTTAGTAGGTTTAGGAGTTGTTGTGGAAGAAATAAATAAAGAAGTCATCTTAGGTAAAGTAGGCGCAGTTTACGGTATCAAAGGTTGGTTGAAAATTCATTCGTTCACTGATGAAACCGAAGCTATATTAGACTATTTTCCTTGGTCTCTAAAATTAGGGAATAAAATACAATCAGTCGATATATCTGATTGGCGCAAACATAATAACGGACTCGTTGTTCATGTTGCTGGTATTGATGATCGTGATATAGCCCAAAAGCTTGTCGGATCAGAAATATTTGTCAACGAAAGCGCACTAGCAGAATTGCCCGACGGGGAGTTTTACTGGCGCGATTTGATCGGCATGTCTGTTGTTACTGACAAAGGTTACGACCTTGGTCATGTTTCTGAAATTTTAGAAACTGGCGCTAACGATGTACTGGTTGTTAAAGCTAATCGTAATGACGGCTTTGGTCAAAAAGAGCGTTTAATTCCGTATCTTTTTGAACAAGTTGTAAAATCAATTAGTGCTGAAAATAAACAAATTTGTGTTGACTGGGACCCAGGTTTCTAACTTGAGTAATAGTGTTTTAACAAACAAACGATGGTATGGGGTGATAAGCCTTTTTCCTGAAATGTTTGACGCCATTACAGAGTATGGGGTGACAGGCCGAGCGATCCGTAACGGGTTAATTGAATTTCATAAGTGGAATCCAAGAGACTTTACGCACGATAAACATAGAACCGTTGATGACCGTCCTTATGGCGGTGGTCCGGGCATGTTAATGATGGTGCAACCGCTACGTGATGCTATTAAAGCTGCAAAAGCTGCTGCGAATTTCGCTGCAGATTCTGCGATAGGTGATAATAGTAGTTCTGATAAAGAACAAGTCAAGGTTATATATTTGTCGCCGCAGGGACGTAAACTCGACCAAGCTGGTGTACGCGAATTAGCACAACATAATAAGCTGCTATTTATAGCAGGGCGTTATGAAGGCATAGACGAACGATTAATTGAGTCGGAAATCGACGAAGAATGGTCTGTCGGTGATTATGTTTTGAGTGGTGGAGAACTCCCCGCAATGAACATGATCGATGCTATAGCACGTTTTGTGCCCGGTGTTTTAGGACATAATCAGTCAGCTGAGCAAGATTCTTTCTCAGAGGGTTTATTAGATTGTCCTCATTACACAAGGCCAGAAGTACTCGACACTTCAATAGAAGCTATGTCGGTACCTAAAGTGCTATTAAGTGGTAATCACGAACACATAAAGCAATGGCGTATGTTTAAGTCACTAGAAAGAACATGGACCAGAAGACCAGAACTATTAACTAACCTAGCTCTGACAGCAGAACAAAAGAAAATGTTAGCTTCTATTAAAGAAGATAATAAATGATTTTGTTGATGCCTGTGAACCCTAGGAAGAAGGTATTATGAGTAACATTATTGATATGCTCGAAAAAGAGCAGATGAAAACAGATTTACCAGCATTCGCACCAGGCGACACTGTTGTTGTACAAGTAAAAGTTACAGAAGGTGATAAATCACGTCTTCAAGCATTTGAAGGTGTAGTTATTGCAATAAAAAGCCGTGGCATCAATTCTGCATTCACTGTTCGTAAAATCTCGAACGGTGTTGGTGTAGAACGTGTATTCCAGACACATAGCCCTATTGTTGACTCTATTGAAGTCAAACGTCGCGGTGATGTACGTCAAGCTAAACTTTACTACTTGCGCGAGCTATCTGGCCGTAAAGCACGTATTAAAGAAAAATTGGCAAAAAGATAATCTCTTTTTAAGCCCGTTTTGCTTTAGCAATACGCATAAAAAAAGCCTGAATAATTCGTTATTCAGGCTTTTTTTGTTTTAGTCTATATTCTGATACAGTAATCTATCTTACTGATTCTACTGGTTGTATTCTTATCCATTCAAGATGACTGACAAGCTATTTACCCGTCGGTTTTAGTTCGACCCTCTCACCGTAGAAGAACGAGTTAAACCCTAGTTTAACGATCATATTACTTGACTGAAGATTTAAAGCTCACTGACTTTACTTACTATAGTAATTTATTAACTTAATTGGAAAGTACTAATAGCGAACATAAGTTTTGTCGCCCTTGGTCGGTTTACAATCTAGTTTAGCAGTCTGATGTCATAAAGGTTAGTTAGTCATTTCTCATAATAGTTTGCAATTTAATAATGTTATTATTTTGTTTTACTCTATGTCGTTGAATTTAGTTGTTATTTTTATTGGTGTATTTTTTGCATTAATAAGTGAGTAGAGTGGTTTATTTGCATAATAAAAATTATGTTATTCATTCTGCGAATATTTATTCTACGATTATTTATTATAAGAGGTAAACCCAATGAAATTTAAACTTTTAAAGCAATTAATAATAATGTGCTCTATGGTTGCAGGTGTATATGCGAATGCAGGATTAATAAGTAAAGATTACTCAGCAGCAGCAGATGGATTACTGACTGTCGATACTGTTGGTCAAACTGAGTGGTTAGATGTATCAATTTTTTATGGTATGAACTTAGATGCTCTCCAAGGTTCTAATCAGTGGGCGGCTGATGGGTTTCATTTGGCTACAGACGTAGAATTAATCTCGCTATTTAAAAATGTTGGTATCACACTGGGAGTAGACGGAACCGGTTCTCTAGGATTCGGGCTAGGACTAGGACATTCAACGGCTAGCATAGTAGCTATGCAAGATCTCCATGAAAAATTTGGCGGAGGTCCTGGCGGATTACCCTTAATACAGGGGATACTCGCTGATACGGACAACGATGGTTTAAGCAACTTAGGCGGTTTAAATGCAATATCAAGTATTGCAGCCGTTAATCTAGGTATAGATATTTGGGGAGGAGGTTTCCTAACCAATAACGTTGACGATACTGTAGGAGCATTTTTTGTACGTAGTGTTGACGTTCGTGAGCCATCTACGGTTCCTGAGCCATCGACATTTGCTATTTTTTTATTGGCAATGACAGGTTTTGCATCACGTAAATTTAAAAAACAGTCTTAAAATAATTTATATCATAATTAATTATCGTCGATTTTAAAAGCTGATAATCCTATATATATCATCAGCTTTTTTATTATCAATAAGCATTTATTCGTTTAATAAATGCTTTATTATAAACTATAAATTCAGACATTTTTTAGCCTAATCATTAGTTAAAAATGATTACTTATTTGACTGATAGGTTTTGATCTAGATAATGCTTTTACTTACTTTGTATGGATTGTACGGAAATTTTCAGTCGTCATATAAATTATCATAAGTTGTTTTATCTAATTTGAATCGAAATGCCTTTCTCTTTGCTACATATCTGCTAATTCCTCAAGAGAGTTATATAACCCAGCCCTAGGTCACGCGATAGAATCTATATCTGCTATGACTCTTTCGATACCTATAATGTTTTAATGGTAACAATAAAGATAGTAGAAGCCTCTCTATAACTGCTGATATTAAAGCATGGGTAATTTTTAAAAGGGTAAGTGATTTTTTATTCCGTTCGTGTACATGAATACCAATAACACATTATCTGATGTACTGGTTGCTGCAGTGTAATGTCTTTACCACAGGTTAATTTTGACAATATTCACTATTAACACTGTCAAAGCTAGCACACGATTTTACAGTGTTGTGAGCGCCATCAACGCTGTCTAAAACAATTTTTGTTATCTAAACAAAGGATAATAAATAATGTTATTTCTATTCAGATAGTGCTTCTAAATTGTCGTCAGTGCTGAAGAATTACAATGCGTTGTTAAATTTTCATTTAAGTTCATTTATGTTCATTTTGTGGTTTATACATAACAACTAAACGATTATATAAAATATTATTAGTTAATTTGTTTGCTTATATCGATGCAGGTGGCAAAATAGCGACATCTAATTCATAAAGTATAAGTTTAATGACACAACAGCAACGACAAGCGTTAATTTTAGAGATGATTAAAAAAAGCGGTTTTGTCAGCATTGATGAACTTGTTGAACACTTTAAGGTGACACCACAAACGGTTCGCCGAGATCTTAATCAGTTAGCTAAAGTACAAAAAATTTCACGTCATCATGGTGGTGCCGGCATTGAATCAAGTACTGTCAATACTGATTATCAAACACGAAAAATTATGGATCTTCAGGCCAAGGAAAAAATTGCTGCTGAGTTAGTGCGCATGATACCCAATGGAGCATCTCTTTTTATCAATATCGGTACAACCACAGAAACCATTGCGCGTGCCTTATTGGATCATAAAAGCCTTCAAATTGTGACGAATAACTTAAATGTTGCTTCTATACTTGGTGCCAAGGAAGATTTCTCTGTTGTTATTGCTGGTGGCGAAGTTCGCCATAGAGATGGCGGTGTCATAGGTGAAACAACGGAAGACTTCATTAAAAATTTCCGTATGGACTTTGGTATTATTGGCATCAGTGGTATTGATATCGAAGGTTCACTTTTAGATTTTGATTACCGAGAAGTTAGAGTAGCTCAAGCTATTATTGCCAATTCACGGCAAGTGATTTTAGCGGCCGATCACTCAAAATTTGGTCGTAACGCTATGGTACGCTTAGGTAATATTAATCAAGCAGATCATTTTTTTACCGATGCTCCTCCTCCTGATGAAATACAGAAAATCCTTTCAGATCATAACGTCACTTTACATTTAGTTTAATTTATAATCATTATTTATTAGCACTAACTGTTAGCAATATATAGCTCCTTCTCCTAAGGTTTAGTTTAAAGCCTACTTGCTAAATAAATTTTTTATAATCAACAATTCTTTAATTATCAAAAAAGTATAAAGATATGTTCGTTTATGTTCGTAATTTATTGCTTTGTTTTCACATTGGTTGTATTGTTCAGCAAATAATATCAACGTTAAGTAAAGGCAAGCGACAAAATAGTGAGGGCTAAAGTAATTTCCTCTGGTCGCAACTAAGGAACAATATGAAAGATCAAAGCGTTATTTATGATTTACTCGTTATTGGTGGGGGGATCAACGGTACAGGCATTGCTGCCGATGCAACAGGTAGAGGGTTAAATGTTTTACTTTGTGAAATGAATGATCTTGCCTCCTCAACCTCATCAAATAGCAGTAAACTTATTCATGGCGGTTTACGTTATCTCGAGTACTATGAGTTTCGCTTAGTTCGAGAAGGGCTTGCTGAACGTGAGATCTTATTAAAAAATGCGCCCCATATCATATGGCCTTTACGTTTTCGTTTACCTCATCGTAGTCATCTACGCCCTTCTTGGATGATAAGAATTGGCTTGTTTATGTATGATAACTTAGCTAAACGAGCAACATTAAAGGGCTCAAAGGGAATTAAATTTGATAAAAATAGTCCCGTTGTAGATACAATCACTAAGGGATTTGAATACTCTGATGCATGGGTTGATGATGCTCGGATGGTGGTTCTCAATGCCATTGCCGCTAGAGATAAAGGCGCGAATATTATGACGCGTACTCGTTGCTCAGATGCAAAAAGAGTTGGTGATATTTGGGAAGTAACACTCAATGATAATATCACCGGGGAAAAACAGCTTGTTAAAACTAAAGCGTTAGTAAATGCTGCCGGTCCATGGGTAACAAGTATTTTCGATGAAGCATTAAAAAAGCCATCACCTAAAAAAATTCGTTTAATTAAAGGCAGCCACATTATAGTGCCGCGTATTCATAACGAGTCGCAGGCTTATATTTTACAGAATGAAGATAAACGTATTGTCTTTGTTATTCCTTATGAAGATGACTTTTCTTTGATTGGAACAACGGATATAGAGCATGTCGGCGATCCCGCGACAGCTTGTATTTCAAAAGAAGAAACTGATTATTTAATCTCGGTAGTTAATGACCATTTTAAACACCAAATATCAAACAAAGATATCATCGCGACTTATTCAGGCGTTAGGCCCTTACTCGATGACGAATCAGATTCGCCTGCAGCGGTAACCCGTGATTATACTTTCGAAGTAGATGCACCTAAGGGAAAAGCGCCTTTGTTATCAGTATTTGGTGGGAAAATTACCACTTACCGTAAATTATCTGAAGCTGCAGTTAATGGAATTATTGATCATTTTCCCGATGCGGGTGAATGTATAACAGCAGATACTGCTTTACCAGGGGGCGATTTTGATAATCAACACAATTTACAAACCAGCTTGCAACACCAATATAGCTGGTTACCCTGTCAAATAATTAAGCGTTATGTTCGCTCTTACGGTACGTTAAGTCATAAAATCTTGGCTGGAATTAACTCACTAGAAGGCATGGGTGAGTATTTTGGTGCCGGTCTTTACCAACGCGAGGTAGAGTACTTAATTCAACAAGAATGGGCTGTTGATCTTGAAGATATTATTTGGCGAAGAAGCAAACTTAGCCTACATTTAACCGCCAAAGAAAAATCTGGATTAGCACATTTTTTAGTGACATTTAATTCCAGTAAAAAAGTTACATCTACCAGTGAATAATAACAAATAAAAGCCGAGTGATATTCGCCTGTTCTTTGTAAATACAGTGCTCGCTTTGACGACTTTAGTTTGCTCTGTACTGTATTATCTTTGATAAAGGAATAATAACAATATCAGAGGTGAATGGCTGAACAATTGATTTGGCTGGGCGCTAGTTGTTGAGCTGACGCCCATCATTAACAATCAGGAAGCGCTTATTACGTCTGTGCAACAAGATATAAAAGACATGGGTACAGGAACAGAACTCGTATCAACCACTTTTGGTACCAACGACGAAACACTTGAGGAGGTATTTACAGCACAATAAATTATTTAACCATAGCGATAGGTAAAACCTTAACGCTTGATGGTAAAGGTATCGATGGCTCTTGGCTTTTTAATATCGCCAACTATCTAACCTTCTCTGTAAACTCAACAGTGATATTGAAAGGTGTTACCGATAACAGCACCATTATCTGGAATGTTCTTGGCGACAAAACCGGCTCAGCAGGTTACACAACCGGCGCTGAGGCTAGAGGTTATATTAATAATCATTTATTCTAGAATACCGCTAAGAAGACCAGTCTAATAAGTATGAAAATTAAGATTCAACACAATTAATTCACTACTATAGAAACAATAAGGTTCAAGTTACTCTGGTGTTGAGGCATTGCGAAATTCAAACTTTTCTAACATTTTTTCACTTAAAATCGGGCTGTAATAGTTAACGTTATTTCTACCTGAATTTTTAGCTGCATACATGGCAATATCGGCATTTTTAAGTAACGTTTTACTGTCATTTCCGTCATGAGGAAATTTGGCGACACCAATACTTGCTGAACTTTTAACCCGTTGATCATCAATATGATACAAAGCACTAATACTTTTGTGCATTCTTTCAACTATATGCGCAAGGCCATCATCATCAGGGGAGATAATAATGATAATGGCAAATTCGTCACCTCCTAAACGAGCTAAAAGGTCGTGAGCTCTTAAGCATGATTGCAATCGTTTACCTATTTGAATAATCAACTGATCACCTGCGTCGTGGCCCAAGGTATCGTTAACTTCTTTAAAATGGTCGATATCTACAAAGACAATGGCAAAATAACTGTCCTTTTTAGCAACTAATTCGTTTAATTTTTGGTTTAAATAATAGCGATTAGCCAATCCTGTTAAGGCGTCGTAGTTTGCTCGTTGATGCAGCTCTATCAACTTTTGTTTTTTAAACATGATATAACGAATTGAAACTGCAAGCGTAATAAGTGATAACACCATAAAGAGGTAGTACCAAATGGGCATGGCAACTTTGATCATCATTGTCGATTGATCTCGACTCCATACGCCATCACTGTTTGTTCCTTGGACAACAAACTGATAACTGCCCGGATCTAAATTAGTGTATTGAACAAAATTAGTATTCTCACTGTAAACCCAATCACTATCAAAACCTTTAAGCTGATATCGGTAATGGTTGTTTTTAGGTGCTGTATAATCAAGCGAAGCAAAATAAATTTGAATATTGGGGTTTTCACCATCGAGAACCAAGCTTTCAGAAAATGTTTTATCACTGACTATTACCGTGCTCTTATTGGCAACTAGGATCTCAGTTATTTGGATCGGGGGGTTAAAGTTATTTTGCGATAACTTATCTGTTTCAACACGAATTAAGCCTTTGTTGGTCCCTAATAGTAAGGTGTTATCAACGATGGCAATAGCCGCTTCAATGAAGTTAAAATTTTTGTCCAAGAGTAAAGACTTATACTGAGTTACTTGCTGAGTATAAATGTTATACATGTAGAGTTCATTGCTGGTAGTAAACCAAAGTCGACTCTCTCCTTGAGCGATAACTGATTTTAATTGACCGTTGAACAGGTCATTTTTTTTGGTCATTGTTTTAATATTAACAGTGCGTTTATCAGGCCCCGAAAAAGATAAACGAACCAGCCCACCGCCTTGTGTGCTTGCCCAAATATCTCCAGATGCTAGACGAATTATGCCACTGACCCTGACATTTGCGCCGTTAATACCAAGATTGTATTGGGTTGATGCGCCAGTGTTAAGGTCGACTTTAAATATACCGTCAGTGGTTCCCATCCACATAGCGCCATTATCGTCGATAAGCGTTTGATAGGTAAAATTCCCTTCATCGTAATATTTATTATTTTCGGTATTGAGAAATTGTTTATTGATGCCCTTTTCTTGATCAAACAATAGTAATCCAACGTTTATATAGCCTGTTATCCATATAGCCATCTCATTGTTTTTATCTTGGGTGAGCGTATAAAATTCATGACTTGGAAAGCCTTGTGAATTGCCATTAGCATTATCAAAGTGATTTAATGTATTGGCTTGATGATTGAATAAGCTAATACCTTGATCAGATGATAACCACATGAGTTTATTATTTATGAGAGAAATATTCCAAATGCTATCATGAGAAAATTGATATTGAGTCAGGCCATCTAAATTTATATGGCTAATTTCACTGGTCTCTAAGTCGAGGGTATTAAGCCCTTGTCCGGTGGCTAACCATGCTATATTTTTATCGATGACTATGTGGTTAATTAAATTACTTGAAAGACCTTTGTTGTCAGCTTTTCTAGGGTATATATAGCTTGCGCTCGTATATGGACTATAGGTGGCTATACCATTGTCGGTTGAGATCCATGCCATGCCTGAACGATCAAAAAATATGTGGGTGATCATATTAGAAGGAAGGCTTGAAAGAGAAAAGGGTTGATTTATAATATGTTGATAAGTATTCGTTTGTGGTGTAAATATTGTTATTCCTTTATAGGCATGACCAATCCACAAATCACCTTGCTCGCTCAAAGACAAAGCATAAATGCTGTTATCGGCAAGGCTATTAATATTATTTGGCGTATGCTTAAAGTTTTTAACCGCTTTCGTCTTAGGGTTGTATGAAATAAGACCGTCTGCTTCACTACCCATCCAAAGTATGCCTTGGTTATCAGTAACGGCAGTCATCGTTACTTTACCAAGAAGTGTTGTGTGCTCGGCATTATCGGTCACTACTGCTTGTAAAATCATTTGCTCTCTATTTAATAAAGCGAGACCGTTAGATGTTATCGTATATATCTGTCCCAGTTTATCTTCTACCATAGCGTAAATAGTGACAAGGTACTTATTACCATCTGAAAAGTAAGGTATAAATTGAAAGTTATCCTTTATTTTATTGTATAGGTTTAGTCCGCTACCTGTGCCAATCCATAACTCGTTTTGATGATTAACATGCAGAGATACAGCCCAGTTTGAATATAAACTATTAGGATTTTTAGCATCTTGTAAGTAAATGACAACACTACCATCAGGACGAATTTTATTTAGCCCATGTTCGCTTGTTAACCAAATATTACCGTCATTGTCTTCTACTATGTTAGTAATAAAATTGTGGCTTATGTGCCGTGGGCTACCTGGAGAGAACTTGTAATGCTCAAATGCTTTACCATCAAAGCGACTAACTCCAGCATCTGTTGCCAGCCAAATAAAGCCATTGCTTTGCTGGAATGTTTGATTGATATTAAGTGAAGGAAGGCCATCTTGAACATTGAGTAACGTAAAACGATATTGTTGAGCGAGAGCAGGCAGTGAAACAAAAAAAATATTAGCCAATAAAATCAATAGAATGATTTTATTAATTAATTGTCCTAAAAATAACTTATAAATAGCAATAATACGTCTCGTTATCTATCATCAGAAATACCGGGTTATATTTACTTAATTACTACAGTAAAAGTGGCTAAGTACGAAATTACGTTGTCCCTGATAATAACAGGATTTTTCGGTCAAGCTTGTTACTATAGTTTTTAATCTGATGACTTATTTGTAGTAATAGGGTTAACAGCTTTTTTAACAAACAATGAGTTGCAGCGCACCTTAAGTTAATTCAATGGCACTACGAATAAACACCAAGAAAACCTTAGCAAATTTTCTATATATTGCAACTATGTACTATAACTTGCTTGATCTAAACAGTAATTTTACCTTTTTAACTGCCATATAGCGTTAGATCGTTATTTAGATAAAGGTATAGTTTCGCTAGTCGTTTCATTAATTGCACGTTACCCATTAGTTAATTTGTGTATAATTTAAAAAATTAATGTAAGTCTGTTTAAAATACGAGTATCAGAACTGTGCTAAAAAAAACGTTAAATAAAATTTCTTCAATAACACTCTTTTTTATTACAATTGCTACAACCGAGGTTGAAGCGTTAGAAACTATATTTAATGCAGATATTACTGTCGACAGTTCTTTTATTGATAATAATACTTTTTCTAAAAATGTAATACGCGGTCTGCTCAATGTTGGCTTTGAAACAAACCTAACTAACCTTATTGGCAAGCAAAGTTATATTTCAGTAGGGTATGCTGTACAACGTGGTGAACAAGGTTCTGATATTGCTATTGATATTCAAGGGTTTAGTAATATTGATGAACAAGACTTTAACCATGCATATGAAGTTATTTTTGCGGTAAAACTCAACAAAAAATTATTTATTAAGCTAGGACAGATGGACGCCAATAGTGATTTTGCCTTTACAGAATATGGTCTGGAATTTATTAACTCTTCTATGGGGGTGAGTCCAACAATTCAAGGTCTTCCCACCTATCCTCAGCCAAGTATAGGCATTTATAGCCAATATAAGTTGAATTCAGCGATAACAACTCGACTTGGTTATTACGAAAGTAGTGCTAAGTATAATCACTTTGATGATTTTTTCTCTATTGCCGAAGTGCAGTGGCACTACCAAGGTCATAGTTCGGTGAAATTGGGGGCTTGGAATCATTCATATCTTGAAAGTAGCGATCGAATATCAGCAAGCTCAACAGATATCTATATCGTTGCTGATCATTATTTTAATGAAAAATTTAGTGCTTTTATGCAATGGGGACAAGCAAAGAAAAAAGTCGTTGCTGTAGATCAGCATTTTAGTCTTGGTGTTAAATACCAAGGACTTTTCAGTGAAGAAGATACCTTGGGTCTAGGGTTCACCCAAGCGGATGTTGTTGGAGCGGATAGTGAGCAAGTTACTGAGTTATTTTATCTATTTCCTATAAATGACAAAATAAATATCAAACCTGATCTTCAATTTATTTCATCACCTTCTGGTGACAAATCAGTAAGTGATTTACTCATCTTTACTTTACGCTTAACCGCCCAATTTTAGGGGAGATAAATAACCACAAGAAATCGTTTATTTATCGACATGCTTTTTCTCTTACCAGTTAAACATCTTCTTAATATTTCAGATTTACCCTAAGATTACTTTTGAATAATTTTAATCCTAGCGGATTTTGCTATAAACAGACTGTTGTTCTAATATTATATAGCTATTAATACCTTGATAGCGCTCAAATTTAATTATGTTTTAGCTGTCAAATCGACAGTTGACGTCTATTATAAAATAGAAGGAACTTTTGGATTTAGCTAAATATGATATCAAAAAATGTTAACACAATAGCGCCCCAACAATACGTGACTAATGATTCACTGCACCAATTATTTGATGCAGTGAATGTTGTTTCTGTGCAAGGATATGATGAAAATCGGCGGGTCATTTATTGGAATATAGGTAGTGAATTACTTTACGGTTTTACCCAGCAAGAAGCTCGCGGACAAAAATTAGAAGACTTAATTATCCCCGCCGCTATGCGTGATTCAGTTGTTGCGGCACACAATGATTGGATAAACAAAGATATAAAAATTCCTACTGCAGAGATCATCTTGTCTCATAAAAATGGCAATGATATTAATGTCCTTTCAAGTCATGTAATGTTTACTAATCAATATAATAAAAAACAAATGTACTGTATTGATGTCAATTTAGCTGATGTTAAGTATGCACAGTCGCAAGCGCTATTCAAAGACCATATGCTTAAAACCATTATTGATGCTATCCCTGATTTATTCTTCTTAATGGAAGTCGATGGGACCATTATCGATTATCGTGCAAGCGAACAAAAAAAACTTTACGTTTCACCAGCGCACTTTATTGGCCAACGTATGACTGATGTATTACCTAGTGAGGTCGTTAAAAAATTTGAAACTCATTTGGCTAAAATACAACAGCAAGAAGAGATGATAACTTTCGAATATGAGCTAAATATGCCTTATGGATTAGCATATTTTGAAGCTAGAATGAGCTATTTGGCAAAATATAACCAAATAGTAACTATTATTCGGGATATTAGCGAACAGTACAAGTCTGCTGAAATAATTCGCAACCAAGCTTATTTTGATACCTTAACTTTATTACCTAACCGGTTTTTATCACTCGACCGTTTATCACAAATGCTGATTGAAGCCGAAAGAAATAATGAGAAAATAGCCGTCCTTTTTCTTGATTTAGACGATTTCAAGAAAGTTAATGACTCATTGGGTCATGAAATGGGTGATAAAATACTGATCAAATCGGCAAAGCGCTTAAATAACGTTGTTCGAAAAGAAGATACGGTTGGCCGCTTAGGAGGGGATGAATTTATTGTACTGTTGCGCGGTATTACCTGCCATCATGATGCAACAATTATTGCTGAAAATTTACTCCAAGCCTTTAGAGAACCTTTTAATATTGATAGCAGAGAATTAATACTTACCTTAAGTATTGGTGTTGTTGTATACCCTGAAAATGGCTGCACTAGCTCTGATCTACTGCGTAATGCTGACACCGCAATGTATGAAGCAAAATCTTTAGGTCGCAATACGTATTCATTTTTTACTAAAGAAATGAATATTGTGATGTTGCGCCGTTTTGAAATTGAAGAACAAATGCATGGCGCACTAGAACGTAATGAATTTGAGCTATATTATCAGCCTCAATTAGATGTCAAAAGTGGCCATGTTATTGGTGTTGAAGCACTGTTGCGATGGCATAATTCTGTTTTAGGTAATATCGCGCCAGTTGAATTTATTCCTATTGCCGAACACACCGGTCTTATTGTGCCGATTGGGCGGTTTGTTATTAAACAAGCATTAAGCTTTTTAAATGTATGGCAAAAACAAGATCATAAAACATACACTATGGCTGTGAATATATCGCCTCGGCAATTTAGAGATGTTGAGTTACTCACTTTTATTAAAAACTGTCTTGATGAGGAAGTGATTAATGCGAGCAGTTTGGAAATTGAAATTACTGAAGGGGTGTTAATGAGTGGTCAATCTTATATTCATGACGCCTTGATTGAAGTTGAAAGACTGGGTATAAAACTATCAATGGACGATTTCGGTACTGGGTATTCATCATTAAGTTATTTAAGAGAATATGCCTTTGATGTGCTCAAAATAGATAGAAGCTTTATTCAAGGGATCACAATAAATAAGGCTGATTGTCAGTTAGTTAAAACTATTATTGTCATGGCACATAGCTTAGGTATGACTGTTGTTGCCGAAGGCGTTGAAACTCAGTCACAGCTTGCTTTACTAGCAGAGTTAGATTGTGATTTAGTGCAAGGATATTATTTTAGCCGACCAAAACCAGCCGAGCAATTACTTGATTTTTCAGCTCACTTCAAACCCAAAACGTAACATGATTGCTAACGTTTACAACTCTGTTATTAGTAGAGTGAACACCACCGTAACAGGCATTCTTTTGTGGGGCTATTTAGCAATACCGTTAACCAGTATCAATTAAGCACTTTAATTTTACGCTACTAATCTGTAATACTTTCATTAATAGGCTAATATCTTAATGAAGTGCTCGCCACAAAGAAGCCTCAATTGATTAAAAATACCTACTGACTTGCCAAGGGGCAATTATAGCGATGACTAATCACTTGAGCGCTAGTATTATCATAAAAATTGACCTATAACTAAATATTAAAATGATTATTATCATTACGTTATAAATTGAGTTGGGGCTGTGTATATGCAAAGAATGGGTTCAATTACCAAGTATTTGGCATTTTTAAGTGGGATAATTTTTAGTTTAACGCTGATATTTTATAGCTACTCCTACATCTTAAAAAGTCAGCTTTTAGAGCAAGGAGAATATATACTTAGCGATTTAATGGATACCACAGCTTATGGATATGATGTTATTGAGTCATTAAATAACCAAAACTTTACTTATTGCTCTGATGAAAATTTATTAGCAATGCGAAAATCTCAATTTGAATCAAATGACATTAGGGACATAGGCTTCCTCGAAAATGGCGTATTGACCTGTACCACAGGAATTGGCATCTTAAAAACACCCATCAAGGGACCTAGCTATGACTTTATGCTGGACGGCCATGAATTCTGGTTTAACCATAAGTTGATCACTTTTGATAGAAAGGTACAAGGTATTGTTATTCGTAAGGACAATTATAATTTAGTCGCATCATTTCAAGGTGTTTTGTATGAACACAGAAAATTTAAAAACTATGAACTGCTAGCACTCAAAGGTGAAGAAATTATTCATCTTTTTGGTGAACCTGGAATATATCAAAAAAAATCAACAAGTAGTCAGCCTTATTTTAGCTCAGGATTACTATCGCACTCTTTTGAATTTTGTGGCCCTAAAGGATTAATCTGTGTGGCTATTGTGCAAAAAAACTTTTCAGAATTCCAACTTGCACCTGTTTTATTAATTTTAATGTTTATTTCTTTGATTTCAGGTGTGGCAACTTTACATGCTTATCAATCGATTTATAGTTACATTTATAGTACCAAAAGAAGAATAAAATTAGCCTTATCTTTTAAAAGTATTAAGCCACATTATCAGGCTATTGTTGAGTTACAAACGGGTAAGGTTATTGGCTGTGAATTACTGGCTCGATTTGAAGACCATATTGGTCCGCTTTACCCTGATCAATTTATTTCAGTGGTGGCTGAATTAGATATGTCTTGGTCGATGACGGAAGACCTTATCTTGCAAGCCATTGACGATTTTAAAGATATTAAGATTATCAATGAACCCTTTTATCTTTCCATTAATGTTTATCCTAAAGATATCAATAACGGTAATATCCTCAAAGGAGTCGAACTGTTTAAAAATATAACACCGAATCTTGAAGTTTGCTTTGAGGTAACAGAAGATGAAGAGTTACATTACAGCAAAGTGGGCAATACCTTAGAAGTACTGTCAAAAAGTCGTATTAAAATTTCTATTGATGATTTTGGCACCGGTTACTCTAATCTATCTCAATTAAAGCTGTTAGATATTGATACCTTAAAAGTTGATAAGTCATTTATTGATGAAGTTGAGACAGGCTCAATTAGATCAACCCTAATACCAAATATTGTTTCAATAGCGGATAAGTTAGGCGCGAGTATTATTGCAGAAGGTATTGAAAATAGATTACAAATAGACGAATTACTGAAAATGGATATTAAATTTGGTCAAGGTTGGTATTACACTAAAGCTTTACCATTAGCAGAATTTAAACATTATTTGATCAATAATAGTGACTACAAATTTGATTAGTAAACCTAGGTGATTCTAGGTTTTATAACCGCTAATTTATAGTCTTATCGATTAAGCATATTGGCTGTTAATTTAACTAAAAACCCCTCAACAATTTTTGTTCAGGGGTTTTATAAGATTAATCTTTTATCAGTTGTTTAATTTTCGCCGCAGAGAAAAAATTATATAAAACAGGTAAGACAAATAAGGTTAAAAAAGTTGCGGTGACTAATCCGCCAACAATAACACTTGCGAGGGGGCGTTGTATTTCTGCACCCACGCCATTAGACATCATCATCGGGATCAACCCCAAAGCGGAAGTCATCGCGGTCATTAACACTGGACGTAGTCGCGATGTCGCACCGTCGAAAACTGCTTGTGACGTTGATAAGCCTTCTCTAATATGCTGGTTTATCCGCTCAACCATAACAACGCCATTGAGCACAGCAACACCAAACAACGTAATAAAACCAATAGAGCTCGGCACAGATAAATATTGTTCGCTAAGATAAAGCGAGAATACACCGCCAATAATCGCTAACGGTACATTAACCAAAATTAACATCGCCTGACCCAACGAGCCAAAAGCAAAATAAAGTAACAAAGCAATTAATGCCAATGAGAGTGGCACCACCAGTAATAGCCTCTGTTGCGCACGTTGTTGATTCTCAAATTGACCACCAATAACCACAGAATAACCTGACGGTAAGTCTACTGTGCTGGCAATTATTTCACGAATATCAGCAACAACACTGCCCATATCTCTATCTTGTACATTTGCTTGAATAACGACTCGGCGTTGAACATTATCTCTACGTACCTGTGGCGGGCCTGACTCAAAGGTGATGGTGGCGATATCTCCTAAACGGACCCAAGCACCTGTTGGCGATTGTAAACGAAGGTCTGCAATGGCTTCTGGACTGTTACGATATTTTTCTTCTAATCTGACATAAATATCATAGCGCTCATTACCGTTAATTATCTGCCCAGCACTCACCCCGCCAATGCCATCTTTAATGACATCCATAACATCGCCAACCGACAAACCAAAACGAGACAGTTGCTGTCTTTTTGGCTCTATGACTAATTGGGCTTCTCCTGCTATTTGCTCTAAGGCGACATCACGCGCGCCTTTCACCTCTTTTATCGCCGCTGCAATTTCTTCGCCTTTACTGGCGAGTACGGATAATTCTGGACCGAATAATTTAATAGCCAGTTGCGCTTTGACCCCAGACAGTAATTCATCAACACGGGTCGCAATTGGCTGTGAGAAATTAAGCAGTAAGCCAGGAAATTGTTCAAGGTCCTCTGCCATTAACGTTTGCAATTCGATGCGACTTTTAGCACTACGCCATTGTGATATTGGCTTTAATCCTAGGTATATTTCAATGTTATTAACGGGCTCAGGATCGCCACCGATTTCAGCCCGGCCAATGCGGCTGAGTGCATAGGTTACCTCAGGAAACGCCATTAACTTTTCTTCAAGAATAGGCGCTACTGCTAACGCTGTTTCCAAACTCGATGATGGCGCTAAAGTGACCCTTAAGTTAATGGTGCCTTCTTCAAGTTCAGGTACAAACTCTGTGCCTATTTGGGGGACCAATGATATAGCTGCAACCAGTAATGATATGCAAGTAAACACCACAAGCTTAGGGCGTTTCATCGCGGCTTTAAGACTTGTTCGATAGAGCTTATCTAAAGGCGTTAATATAAAACTTTCCCTTTCTTTTAAACCTTTGTTAAACATAAACGTTGCTAGTGCCGGCACTACAAAAAGTGCGACTAGGATGGCAGATATTACGGCTAAAATAATGCTAATAGCCATAGGTTGAAAAAGTTTAGCTTCAACTCCTTCAAAACTAAAGAGTGGCGTAAAGACCACCAAAATAATGGCTGCGGCAAAAAATACCGGGCGAGCAACTTCTTTTCCTGCAGCCTTTAGCTGTAGTGGGATATCTTGTTGCTGGCTATTTTTATGGTTGGGATCGCTAGAGTGGTGTAAATGTTTAAAGATATTTTCAACCATCACCACCGAGCCATCAACTAACATACCTATTGCGACCGCAATCCCGCCTAATGACATTAAATTAGCTGATAACCCTAGCCAAGACATTACCATTAGCGCAATAGCGACCGAGATAGGTATCGAAATTAACACCAAAAATGTTGCGGTTAAATTCATTAAAAATAAGGCGAGTATCACCGCAATAAATATAAAAGCTAAGGCAAGTGCTTCAACAACAGTATTAACCGCTTGAGTAATTAAATCGGCTTGGTCATAGAAAGGCTCAAAGCGCACACCTTTGGGTAGGGCTTGATTAATCATGGGTATTCGAGCGTTAATTCCGTCAATGGTGGCCTTGGTATTTGCGCCAATACGCTTTAATACGATACCTGAAACGACTTCTCCCAAGCGTTCAACTTCGCCATTTTTGTTTCTGCGTGTCATGGTCGCCGCGCCTTGACGAATTTCACTCCCCAAAGTTACTTTGGCGAGATCTGCGATAGTGACTACCGTGCCAGACACGGTTTTCACTGGCACCTGCTTAATGTCTGCTAATCCCGCTTCACCACTATTAAACCAACCTGTGCCTCGTATAACTAATTGCTCTTGTCCTCTGTTCATATACCAACCACCCACATTGGCATTGTTGTTTTCAAGTGCGGTAACTATGTCATCTTGGCTTAACTGATAAGAAAGTAATTTACTGGGTTCAATGTTGACTTGATATTGGCGAACACTACCGCCAAAAGATAAAACATCAGTTACACCATCTACTGGCATAACCAATAATTTCACTAGCCAATCATTTAAACTTCTTAAGGTCATTGAGTTATAACCCGCCTCTTTGTCAGCAATGAGTAAGTACTGAAAGACCTGACCTAAGCCTGAGGTATTAGGTCCCATTGCAGGTGAACCAACGCCTTGAGGGATTAGTGCTTTTGCCGCTTGTAGCCGCTCAAAAACTAATTGACGAGCAAAATATATATCGGTGCCTTCTTTGAAAACCACAGTAACGCCAGATAACCCCGTTTTTGATATTGACCGTACTTGTTCAACATCAGGCAAGGCATACATCACCGCTTCAATCGGGTAGGTGATGAGTTGCTCTACTTCTTCAGCGGCTAAGCCAGGTGCTTCGGTATTTATCGCAACTTGAACATTAGTGACATCAGGAAATGCATCTAGATTTAAATTTGGAATGGCAATAATAGCGGCGGCCATAGTGGTGATGAGTGCAATAACCACCAGTAGCCGATTATCTATCGACCAATCAATCATTTTATTTAACATCGTGTTATTCCTCATTAGTGGCCGTGTGGATCAAATCCACTTTTCGCTATTTCTGAAGCCACAAAAAAGGCACCTTGGGTAACCACTCTTGTGTTGGCGGCAATACCGATGATTTGACGGTAATTGCCTAAAGGCTGACCTAATTCAACTTCAACAGCCTCAAATTCACCCGGATGGTCTTCAACAAAGACAGTCCAATCGCCATCAGCCCCACGCATTAACGCTGTTTCGGGCACTGCGATTACGGCAGTTTGCGTGTCAAATTGAAAGTTAACATCTACAAACATCCCTGAGTGTAATGAATCATCTTTATTTTCAACAGACAGCCTAACAATTCTAGTACGGGTTGTTGGGTCGATTGTATGGGCTTCTTGAATAACCAAGGCATGATAAGTTTGGCCAGCAAACTCTATTTCAGCCCTTGTCCCCGCGGGTAAGTTTAGTTTTTTGTTGGGTGAAACACGCGCCTCTACCCATAAGCTTTCTTCGTTAGCCAAAATCATAATTTGTTCACCGGGTGTGACTCGCTGTCCTTGTGAAAAATCATCACTTAATACCGCTCCTGCGCGCTGCGCTACTAAAGTATATTCACCTAAGTTTGATGAATTGTTTTTAACAATATCTTCAATAGCGTTTTTTGTTAGCCCAAATGCGGTCAAACGGCTAAAAGCGGCGATGTAATCAGTTTCACTTTTTAGTAAAAGACTCTCGCTTAACGTACCCTTAGTTAATTTTTTTGCCCGTTGCCATTCACTATACGTTACCCGATAATTAGCTTGTGCTGCAGCAACAGATTCACTAAATAACGTGACTAATGGTTGGTCTTTTTCAACATGTTCACCTAAGGTCGCATGACGACTTATGACCACTGACTCTGTGCGTGGTGAGACGATATAACTGGTGTAACCATTCGCTTTTATTTCTCCTGGGGCATAAACACGTCGTGCAAAAATCTTGGGTGTTAGCATCGATACTTTAATATTTGCTAGTGTTAATTGTGCCGTGGTAAAGCTAACCCCTGCTTTGTGCGTGTCTTCGGTTATTTCGACAGCAAGAGCAGGAATAGCTAAGGTGGTTAAACCATAAAATAAAACACTCAGTAGGTTTAGTGGCTTTGGCTTTTTATTGGTGTTGATCATTGTTATCTCTTAATTTAAAGGTAAACGTTGCAACAACACTAAATTCAATATTTAGTGTTAAGTAAACTTGTTGCGAAAAATTGTTATAAAATTAAATTAAGCGATGGGGGGGCGTATAAGTTGTTCTATAAAGTTGATGTTGATATCGATAAGATAAAAATATTGATTGGGAATTAATAGCTTAGTGACAGTCGAAGTTGATTTTTTTGATAAAAACCATTGGCTGTGTGAACCTTGACAGTGCCCACAATGATGACAGTCTTTGACGTTATGCTCAGTATCAGAGGTTGCATTAAGTCGCGCTTGATTGTCAACTTCATGAGAATGTTCAGTTTGCAAATGTTGAGCGTCAAGCTGATGATTGTTGTCTGAATTAGCCACAGCAACAAACGATTGCAAGGCAATCGATAGTACTATTAAAAAGCCAAGCCAAATGTTTTTCATTTTTACTGCATTCTTCAATTTACAAACAGAGACTGGCGGATGCTAAGCTAAATAATATTCTTAGTCAATAATTAGCGAATCAGTGTCTATAACTTCTGGGTTTTGAACACCTAGATAGCGAAAGCAATAATAACTTACCTACCCCAGCAAGTGATGCACAATGCCCGTTTATCTGAACTAACAATTAAAGCACTCATTAGTTAGATCCATTCATTTTTCAGTTTATAGCCATTAATAATATTTAATGCTAAAGCCATTTTGTCATTAAATATAGCTAAAAATACTATTTACACACATTTTGTTACTTTTTTGTTTTATTTTTGTTACAGCCATTTATCTGGCTATAAGTACGAAGATCTTACTTTTAATGCAAAGATAATGATACAGTAAAAGTAATTATTACTTTATTATTCACTTTTATAAGAGAGAGATTTCATATTAAATCTAATGATATTTTTCAACTATCATTAGATTTAATATATAAATAAACGACATTTAATTGTCTATCTTATTGTTTTTAATTGCTTTTGTGTTTTATTGTTTTTACTTGATAAAAACAATAAAAAGTAATGGTTGTTTTAAGTATGCCAATTAAACTCATTTTTATCATCACCCTATACTCAATTGTTATAATACAGCATCCTTCGTATTCATCTTGTAAAATAAACTATTTCAGGTGAGAATGTTTTTGGTTGTTACTTTTTTGTAACAATTCACGGAAATTTTGTTTATTTAAAATAAATAGATAAATACATAAATAATGGAGATTAAAATAATAATGAAAAATTCAAATATAAAGCGAAGCTTTAATCGCTCGTTAGCTGCTATCGCAGTTGGGGCATGTTTAGCTGCGTCTCCGATGACTTTTGCCGATAATGTTAGTGGCTCTATTTACGGTAAAGCCATTCAGGGTAAAAGTGTAACAATTAAGAACCCAGCGACAGGTTTTAAACGCGTTGTTGTTGTTGGTGAAGATGGCCGTTTTAACTTTTCTAAGTTGCCGACAGGCAAATATACTGTCGACAATGGTGTAGATACTCGAAACATCTTAGTCGCTATTGGTAAGGGCAGTAATGTTGATTTTACAGAAGTTTCTGAAATTATCTCTATTGTGGGTAATTCTTTAGTTAGTATCGATACCACATCGGTAGAATCGACTTCAGTCTTTACTGCTGAGCAAATAGACTTATTACCGGTAGCAAGAGATTTGACATCAGTTGCTTTGTTAGCTCCTGGAGCAACAGCAGGTGATTCTGGTTTAGGAAATGGTAATACTGCCTCTTTTGGTGGTTCGTCAATTGCTGAAAATGGTTATTTTATTAATGGTTTCGATGTTACTAATATTCGTAACTTCACCTCTTTTGCTGACCTTCCTTATGATGCTGTTTCACAGCAACAAGTTCGCACTGGTGGTTATGGCGCAGAATACGGTCGTTCATTAGGTGGCGTTGTTAGTTTAGTAACTAAACGTGGTTCAAATGAATGGAAATTTGGTGGCTCAATTGAATCTACGCCAGCAAGTTTTAGAGAAGATGGCAAAGATGTTACTTCTCGCGATCCTGATTTAGAATACTCTAACCGTTATTCTTCATTCCGCTCAGCTAATGAATTTGACTCTTTATCCTATAATGCCTATGCATCAGGCGCTATTGTTGAAGATAAACTATTCTTTTTTGGCTTATTTGAAGGCCAAGATGATGAAAGCAATACCTTTGGCAAACAAACAAGTGAGACAATGAAAGACGACTCACCAATGTACTTGTTAAAGCTTGATTGGAATATCTCAGACGACCATTTATTAGAGATGACTTACATCGATAATGAAGAAACACAAGAATTTACCTCATACAGTAACCCTGAAGGTATGTATTACACTGGGACTCATGGTGAAGCTGCTGACCCTTATGAGATCACCAAAGGTGGTGATGTTACTATCGTTAACTATACCGGATTTTTAACTGATGATTTCTCAGTAAGTGTTCTTTGGGGCAACATGACCAATGAACTAGAAACGCGTAACCCTGATATCGGCCCTGGCGCTGAATGTGAGTTAGTATTCGATCGCCGTGAAACACCTTCAAGTTCACAAAGCATTGGTTGTTGGGGTATTGCTCAAGGCCAAAGTACTGTGCCTGAAGCTGGGATCGCTTCTGATACTGATGAACGCGACTCTTTACGTTTAGGCGCAGAATGGATTCTAGGTGAACATACACTTCGTGTCGGTTATGACCAAGAGAAATTTACCTCGACTAAACGTGGCACTACCTTTACAGGTGGCGAATACTGGCGCTGGCATGTAGCTCAAGATGTTGACGGAGCAGGCGGACAAAGTGTTAATGGTGCTTTTGTAACAGCAGGTGAAGAATATATTCGCCATAGAGAAAGTAATACGGGTTCTGCTTCTTATGAAGTTGAAAACACAGCATTTTATATAGAAGACACTTGGCAAGTTACTGATGAGTGGATGGTATACTTAGGTTTGCGTTCAGAAGGCTTTGAAAACCGCAACGGTGATGGCGATTCATTTGTTAAATCTGACAGTGAATTGGCGCCGCGTTTGGGCTTCTCTTGGGATATGGATGGCGATGGTAACAAAAAACTTTTCGGTACTGCCGGGCGTTACTTTATGCCAATCGCGGCTAATACAAATATTCGTGCTGCAGGTACTGAATGGAGCTATGAAGAGTACTTTTATGTAGACAGTGCTGATGAAAATCCAATCACTGCTGCTCCTGATAAAGTGGGCGACGCTATTGGTACAAGAAACTCTAACGGTGATGAGAAAGCGCCTGATTCAAGAACCGTAGCGGCAACAAACTTAAAACCTATGCATCAAGATGAATTTATTCTTGGCTATCAACAGCAGGTTGATGACTGGATTTTAGGTGCCAAGGCTATTTACCGTGAAGTTAAAGATGGCATGGATGATTACTGTTCTCATCAGCCATTTATCGATTATGCAACAGACAATGGTTATAATGATTTCGATTATAAATCAATGGCTGGCTGTATGATGATGAACCCAGGTAATGATTTTTCTATTGCGCTGGATCTTAACAATGACGGTAATTACGAGGTAGAAAGTGTTCCTGAAGAATACTTCGGCCTAGAAAAATACAAACGTACTTATAAAGCTTTAGAATTCACTTTCGAGAAGCCTTTTGCTGACGGTTGGTTCTTGCAGGGCTCTTATACTTTAGCTAAAAGTGAAGGTAACTCAGAAGGTTATGTTAACTCGACTCTAGAGCAAGAGGATGCAGGTTTAACACAAGACATTGATAATGCATTATTTCAGCATGGTGCCTATGGTGCTTTACCCAATGATCGTCGTCACACCTTTAAAGCTTTTGGTGCATACCAAGTTAATGATGAGATTTCAGTATCTGTTAATTTCAGTTTACAATCTGGTCGTCCAAGAAACTGTGTTGGTTTTATCCCACTTGACGAACTTAGAGATGAGTTAGGTGTTGATGCTGGCGGTTTAGCTAATTACGGTGCTTCATCGTTTTACTGTGGTGGTGTATTAGGTAATCGTGGCGATCAAGGCCGTACTCCATGGGTTAAAAATGTTGATCTAGGTTTAACGTATAAGCCGGAATATGTTGATGGCTTAACCGTGAAAGTCAATGTTAGAAATGCCTTTAACTTTCAAGAAGTCACTGAATACAATGAAACAGGTGACGTAGGCTCGGCTTCATCGAGACTGCCTAACCCTAACTATACGACACCCGTAAACTACCAAGCTCCACGTAGAATTACACTGACTGCTCGTTATAGTTTCTAATTAAATAGTAAAGTTAAACATATTTAAATTAGCCAAGCCGTTCAGATAAACTGAGCGGCTTTTTTATAGATGAATTTAGGCACTTTTTGCTATTACATTAAAGCATTAAGAGAGAAGCCCCCGGACCGCCTTGGTTTTCAACAGTATCAAAAGAACAAAACGAATTAGCAGGTATTTTACCTTTAAATCTAGGGTCCTATTATGATGGAAATGAGGGATTAAAACGTGCGTTTTTTCCGTAAACGTGAGGCTAAATGGCGAGGTAGTTAAGTGCTCATTTTGCTAAAGTGAACAACATTGACGCGCATGCTGTCGCTTATAAGTGCACGGCTATTTGTCATAGTACTTACGCAATATTGAATTTAAGGTTACGCTATGCTTTTTTACACTATATATATTAAGAGGTAATGCTTTGCTACAGCGGACTTTATATTTATTACGCCATGGTGAAATTGCTACACCGGGTATTTTAGCCGGTAAAACAGATGTCGCACTTTCTGAAAATGGCTTGCAACAGCTGTGGGACGTTAGCCAAAAATTACCAGAGATATCCTTTTGTATCAGTTCACCTTTGCAACGTTGTCAGGTGTTTGCCAAAGCATACTCATTAAAATACAGCATTAATCTCCAATTAAGCGATAACCTTAAAGAAATGAATTTTGGTGATTGGGATGGAAAAACCTATCAAGCCTTGTGGCAGATAAAAGCCAGTGCTGTGCAGCCTTCACTGGGTGATTTTTGGCAAAACCCTTGGCAGCATACTGTGCCTAATGGTGAAGCTATGGCTGATTTTGTCAAGCGTGTCGATACTTGGTGGCAAGAATGGCTTGCAGACGCACCCGAAGGAAATACCTTGGTGGTTGCGCATGGTGGTGTTATCAAACACTTAATTGCGCGTGTACTTAATTTGCCTATGCCGGGCACGGTTCACATGAGTCATATTGATATTCCTTATGCGGGGCTAGTTAAAGTTAATATTTATACTGATGATAGTGGCGTTGATTGGCCAAAAATAGTGTGGTGATAAGTTACCTCGATAAGTCAATGAATTCGGTGTTATTGGCAATTAAACCTTGCTATTTTTAGTGAGCAGACGATAATCTCCAAACAAAATTATATAACTCATTTTTAATGTGGGAATGTGGTGAAAAACCGCAACTGTACCCGCAACTGTAAAAGCCTTTTAGTGGTATTTAATAACCATAAAGCTTAAGTCAGGATACCCATTAATTTAGAGTCATTTGCCTATCAAAATGACAGGCAAAACCAACAAAGTCGAGCGGGTTTACTCGAACATTGTATTGTCGACTCTTGAGTTTTCATATACTAAGAGATTGATTGTGCTCTGTTTGATGCTCCTTAAGTGTCAATAGTATGTGAGTAGCAATTTTTGAATAGTAGCCAGGATCAATCCTCATCAATAAATACCGCTAATACCGCATTGCTTTCAGTGCAGCATCTTTCTTGGCATGCCGACAGCCAACTTATTTTAGATGATATTTCTTTCACCATTAAAAAAGGCAGTTTTACTGGTATTTTAGGGCCTAATGGTGCCGGAAAGTCTAGCTTACTTCGCTGCTTATATCGTTACGTAAAACCTGATTCTGGTTTGGTGGAATTTAATCAAAAAGATATTTGGAAAAAGTATGACGCCTATCAATATGCGCAAGATATCGCTGTAGTTTTACAAGAAACACCCACCCATTTTAACTTAACTGTTCATGACGTTGTTGCGCTGGGTTTACTGCCACACAAAGGTCTATTTACCCGTGATCAAGCCAGCGACCGACTCAAGATAGACCGTGCTATTAAGCAGGTTGGCTTAGTGGATAAAAACTTACAAAATTTTGAACATTTATCCGGTGGAGAAAAACAACGCGCACTTATAGCTCGTGCTATCGTGCAAACGCCCAGCTTACTTATTATGGACGAGCCAACCAGTCATCTTGATGTTCGCTATCAAATTCAGGTTATTGAATTAGCTAAATCGCTAGGCATCACGGTTATTGCGTCTTTTCATGATTTAAACCTTGCCAGTGCGATGTGCGATCAACTGCTGGTGTTAGATAAAGGTAAACTGGTTAAGCAAGGGTCACCACAAGCGGTGATCACCTCTGAAATGTTATCAAATGTATTTGGTGTCTGCGCGCAAGTTTCTCTTCATCCACAACATAAGGTTCCTCATATTTCTTATTTCTATGGCTACGATACTCAAGAAAAAACGGCAGAAAGTAGAGCGTTACCTCATGTTTAAGGTCAATCATTCGGGGATTATTTTTCTGACCTTAGCTTTCGGTGTTATCAGCTTTATTGCGTCGTTATCTTTAGGTGCAGCAGATATTAGTTTTAGCGATGTTACTTCGAGTCTACTGGCTAGTTTATCCACAGATAAAGACGCGAGCGAGGTGATTTTTTATGAGCGTATTATTTGGGAATTACGTATGCCGCGCGCTATTTTAGCTTTTTTAGCGGGTTGTGGCTTAGCGGTTTCTGGGCTGATTTTACAAACGGTAACGCGAAATCCATTAGCCGACCCTTATCTTTTTGGTATTTCTTCAGGGGCTTCTTTAGGAGTCGTTATATCTATTGTTTTATTGGGCAGCACTATTTCTGTTGTAACACCTGTCGCGGCTTTTGCGGGCAGTTTAGTGGCGATGCTAATGTTGCTAATGATCTCTGGTCGTCGGCAAAGTCAACAAGTTGAATCTATGCTATTGGCTGGTGTAGCGTTATCGTTTTTGTTCAGCTCGTTTACTAGCTTGTTACTTTATCATACCGATCCACAAGCGGTTACGGCGATATTATTTTGGACTATGGGCAGTTTTTCACGTGCGCAATGGTCAATTTTATGGTTTCCCGCGGTCGTTATTATTAGCTGTGTCATTATGATGTTAGCGTATCGACGCCAACTGAATGCAATGTTGTTAGGCGATGAAAGTGCTACAACCTTAGGTATTAATGTTAACCGCTTTCGCTTAGTGATGTTGGTACTGAGTTCACTGATCACCGCAACGTTAGTCTCTTTGTGCGGCGGTATAGGCTTTGTTGGCTTGATGATACCCCATATTGTACGATTTTTTGTTTCTCAAGGCACTGTTTTTGGCATTATGTTAACGGCTTTAGTCGGTGGTATTTTTATGATTTGGGTGGATGTATTATCGAGAGTTGTACTAGAAAACCAAGAGCTACCCGTAGGTGTTATCACTTCTGCTTTGGGGAGCTTATTCTTTTTATCCTTGTTGTACTTTCGCAAAAATAAAGCTTAAAGGAGCTATTGATGAACTTTGCTATTAAAAAAGTAACTGATGTGTTTAATCAACAGATCCAGTCGACTATCGATGGAAAAACTAAACCACTCGGTGCATTAGGCCAACTAGAAGATACCGCTAAAATTATTGCCGCTGTGCAGTTATCAATAGTAAATACTGACCAACAATCATTGAGTATTAAACATCCTAGTTTATTCATATTTGCCGGTGATCACGGTGTCGCAGCGCAAGGTGTTTCTATTGCACCGAGTGAAGTGACCTCACAAATGGTGGCTAATTTTGCCAGCGGTGGCGCGGCGATTAATGTCTTTTGTAAGCAGCTTGGTTGGCAGTTAAGTGTGGTAGATGCGGGTATTTTATCGCCAATTGATAATTGTTCAGGCGTTATCAATCAACGTTTAGGCAATATCACCGCACCATTAAATATCGCACCAGCGATGAGTCTAGCGCAAGTTGAACTCGGTTTTGAAAAAGCGACTGCTTTGGTCAAATCAGTTCATGAAAAAGGCTGTAACTTAATCGCTTTTGGTGAAATGGGAATTGGTAACACCACTTCTGCCGCAGCTATTATGGCCGCTGTTATGGGTATTCCAGCCAGTGAATGTGTTGGACGAGGTACTGGCGTTAGTGATGAAATAGTAAAAATCAAACAACAGGTCATTGAGCAAGCATTAGTGCTTCATCAAGGAAGTATCAACAGCCCTAAAGAAATTTTAGCGTCTTTAGGTGGTTTTGAAATCGTACAAATTACCGCAGCTATGTTAGCGGCGGCCGAACAAGAAATGCTTGTTGTTGTTGACGGTTTTATTTGTACTGCCGCCGCTATGCTCGCTATCAGTATTAATAAAAATGTTAAAGATTATATGATTTTTGCCCATTGCTCGGGTGAGCAAGGTCATCAAAAAATGCTTAGCCATTTGCAGGTTAAGCCGCTATTAAATTTAGGTTTACGCTTAGGGGAAGGCACAGGCGCTGCATTAGCACTGCCATTAATTCAGGCGGCTGTGGCTTTTTATAATGATATGGCAAGCTTTACTCAGGCGCAAGTGACCGATGTTACTGGTGCTAACACTAACAAAGCTGAAGATTAAATGACTAAGCAATCACGCTGGCAACAATGCCAACAACAATACTATTTGTTGTTACTCGCTTTAAGTTTTTTTACTCGTATACCGGTGCGTTTACCTGAGGTGGTAAAACCTGAAATGCTTCATCAAGCGAGCCGATATTTTGCCTTAATTGGTTTGTTTATTGGTGTGATCACCGCCTCTATTTTAGTGTTGTTGGCGAGCTTTTTACCCATTTCTTTAGCGGTACTTATTTCTATGGCGGCGAGCTTATTGCTTACCGGCGCTTTTCACGAAGATGGTTGGGCTGATGTTTGGGATGGCTTTGGTGGTGGTTGGACCGTTGAACAAAAGCTAAACATTATGAAAGATAGCCGTTTAGGGACTTATGGCGCAGCCAGCTTATTTTTCATTTTAATGATCAAATATCAGAGTTTAGTGTTATTAAGTAGCCATAGCAGCAATCCTTTATTAGCACTTTTTGTGGCATTGATTATAGCGCATACCTTAAGCCGAGCCGTCAGTACCAGTTTAATCTTTAGCATGGCTTATGTCAGCGAAGATGCACAATCAAAAGTTAAACCTTTAGCGCAGCATTTATCTCTAAAAGGCTTGTTAATCTTATTAATTACCGCAGCGGTGGTGATGTTTAGCTTATTACCAGCCGTGCATTGTTTAGTACTAATAGGGGGCTTATGGCTAATGCGTCTTTTATTAATATTTTGGTTTAATCGTCAATTAGGTGGTTTTACTGGTGATTGTTTAGGAGCTGCGCAACAAATTTTAGAAGTGGCGGTTTATACTATTTTACTGGTCTTAGCATCTCCAGCGACAACATTTTTGACGGAGGCAGGCCTATGAAAATTAGTGATGCTAATACACTTCATCTAATTTTAGGCGGAGCACGCTCAGGAAAGTCGAGCCTCGCCGAAAATATTGCCAAACAGGCTGAATCAGCAGGGCTAACGATATGTTATCTCGCTACGGCGCAAGCCCATGATGAGGAAATGAGCGCACGTATTTTACAGCATCAAGGCGAACGTCCTCAACATTGGCAACTGCTTGAATCGCCGTTGTATTTAGCTGAGGCACTTCAACAAGCATTACAAAGCAGTGATTGTGTGCTGGTTGATTGCTTAACACTTTGGTTAAGTAATTGTTTATGCCATCAAGATAGCGAGTTTTATCGCCAGCAAAAGTCACTGTTTATCGAATTTATAACGCTATTTATTAGCGATACCAACGCCTATCAATCAAAAAAACTTATTTTTGTTAGTAATGAGGTCGGGCATGGCATTGTGCCTATGGGCGAGCTGTCGCGACAATTTGTCGACCAAGCAGGTTGGCTGCATCAAGAACTAGCTACATTAGCCAAGCAAGTCGATTTTGTTATCGCTGGATTACCACTAACATTAAAAAGTGACGCGTTGATAAGTAAAATATCGGAACAACAAAATTAATGAAAACATTAATGGTGCAGGGCACCACCTCTGACGCTGGAAAGAGTACCTTGGTGGCTGGTTTATGCCGAGTATTTGTAAATTTAGGTTATAAAGTAGCACCGTTTAAGCCACAAAATATGGCTTTAAATAGTGCTGTTACTAGTGATGGTGGTGAAATTGGTCGGGCGCAAGCACTACAAGCAGTGGCCGCAAAGATTGCACCACGTGTTGATTTTAATCCGATATTACTTAAACCCAATAGTGATACGGGGGCACAAGTGATTGTTCATGGTCGAGCCATATCAAATATGGAGGCGACCAGCTACCACGACTATAAAAAAGTAGCGATGGACGCTGTCCTCGAATCACATCACCGTTTAGCGAAAGAGTTTCAGCTGCTAATGGTTGAAGGGGCAGGTAGCCCCGCAGAGATAAATTTACGCGCTAATGATATTGCTAATATGGGCTATGCCGAAGCGGTAGATTGTCCTGTGATCCTCGTTGCTGATATCGACCGGGGTGGTGTTTTTGCTCACTTAGTGGGGACACTCGAGCTATTATCACCTTCAGAGCAAAACCGCGTGAAAGGTTTTATAATTAATCGCTTTCGTGGAGACATTAACTTATTAACGTCTGGACTTGATTGGTTAGAAGAGAAAACGGGTAAGCCAGTATTAGGGGTATTACCTTATTTACACGACTTAGCACTTGACGCCGAAGATGCCGTTGCGATTGAAAACAAGGTTGAACAAGCCAAAATAAATATTGTTGTACCGTTATTACCGCACATAAGTAACCATACCGACTTTGATACGTTACGTTTAAACCCTGAAATAAATTTACGTTATGTCAAAATGGGCGAGCGGATAAACAATTGTGACTTAGTGATTTTACCCGGCAGTAAAAATGTTATTTTTGATCTACAATTTCTTAAAGAACAAGATTGGCAAAGCGATATAGAACGTCATTTGCGCTACGGCGGTAAAGTGTTTGGTATTTGCGGTGGCTATCAAATGCTTGGGCAAACTATCAGCGATCCTGAAGGTATTGAGTCAACGATTGAGGCGATAACGGGTTTAGGTTTACTCGAACTTACCACTGAATTAACCGCAGCAAAAAAATTAGCACAAGTCTCTGCCACTATGACCTTGGGCAGTAAAAGTTGTCAGGTTAAAGGTTATGAAATTCATTGTGGTGTTTCTACCATGACGGCTATTGATAATAAAACGCCTGTGCCTCTGTTGTTCAATAAAAGTGACAATCAGACCAGCGATGGTTGTGTTTCAAATGATAATCAAATAGCGGGTACTTACCTACATGGTATTTTTGATGAAGGGGCTGCGACACAATTATTAGTTGACTGGTTAGACAGTAACAATGACATCCAGCGGACGATTAATCTTGATGAACACCGAGAGCAACAGCTTGAACGTTTGGCTAATGTTTGCCAGCAATACCTAAAAATATCAGCGATTGAAGATATTATTAACAACAGCAAAACGACCACACCCTAGTGCTTGAAAAGCGCCTCTTAAAAAGTAAAAGGCTTAATAAAATGACAAAAAGATTTATATCCTTCGCCGTAATAAGCTTATTGCTGATAGTCATACCCAGTAAAAGTTTTGCTGAGCAATCGGCAAAGCGCATCGTTGCCTTAGCGCCACATATTGTTGAAATGTTATTTGATATTGGTGCTGGCGATAAAATAGTCGGTGCGGTTGCCTATTCCGATTACCCTAAAGCGGCGCTAGATATTCCGCGTGTTGGCAGCTATCACGGCATGCAAATAGAAAAATTATTGGCATTGAATCCTGATTTAGTTATTGTTTGGAAGTCAGGCAACTCGCAAAGTGACATTGATAAAATGAAACGCTTAGGACTAAAAATTGTTTTTAGTAATCCAGTAGATATTGCAGATGTTGCCACTGAATTACGTTATTTTGGCGGTTTAACCGGACATCAACAGCAAGCAGAAAGTGTCGCGTTAGCTTATGAACAACGTTTAAAAAAATTACGGCTCGATAATAAAACTAAGCAAGCCATCCCCGTTTTTTATCAACTGTGGTCAGAGCCAATGATGACCATTAATGGCACAACCTGGATAAATCAGTTAATTGAAGTGTGCCAGGGAGTGAACGTTTTTAAGGATAACCCGACGCCTTATCCAAAGATAAGCACGGAAAACGTTATTGTTGCCCAGCCGCACTTAATGATTTTACCGGATGAAAACTCCGATAAACCACAACCCATTATTGACTGGCAAAAATGGCCAGAAATACCCGCGGTGAAAAACAATAAGTTTATTCACGTTGATGCAGATTTATTACATAGATTCAGTACCAGAATGTTAAGTGGTGTTGCAGATATGTGTGAAAAAATTGATCAGCAAAGATAGCGGTTCAATTTACTGAGCTGATTGATGATTTATCTATCAGCTCAGTAAATTAAAGGCTAAGCTAATGATAATTTTGCGCAGCCCCTGCCATGGTAATTAGCAGGGAAAGTAATGCTTATTACTGACCTTAATTTAAGTCCACTATGCTGTCTTACACGACCAGGCCTTGATAAATTACACTTTTCATATTCATCGAGCTACCGATTAATAGCACCGCAGGTTATTCATCTTAAATGGCACAGTGATACAACAAAAAATACCTGCTGAGTTTCGCTACTGCATTAGTTCTGCAGACGTGATTGCTATGACTGTATTATAAGGTTCAACAGGTTATTGGCAGGTTAACAGCAAGAGACACTTGATATAACGTTAAATAAGGTCGTTCTCGTAGTCATACGGGTGAATGCAATTAAACCCGTTAATATTGTGCGTTAACTAACACTTAATATAGCACTGAGTAAAAATAAAAAAGGGCACATAAATATGTGCCCTAAATCAAATTACTTCTTAATGTCTTACCTTTAAGCGAATCTTATTCAATAAAGGCAATGGCAGATGGGTTTAATTCTGTTGCAAGTCTTGGAAATGCTTTAAGGTTAGTTTCAGTATTTATAACATCAACGCCTGGCTTCTCTGGATTGCTTACGCTAAGCCAAAGAAAGTTTGCAGCATCTAAAGCAATATAGCTAATTTGTTCAGTACCCGTAGCCGCTACCTTTTCATTAGCAATAACACCCGTTGTTGGATTGAAGGTATAAACCGTTGAAAGCTCATAATAACTTGGCGTAAAAAATGTTTCACTGGCAACAAAATAGCCTTTTGTTTCGGATACGACAACGCTTGAACCAATAAAAGCACCGGTATTATTTTCAATATCTGCAGCAGACAAAACACTGGTCAAGTTATAATCACTTGTCGCTATCGCTTCGATGCGACTCATGGTTAAGTCAGTACTGCTATATGAGTTACGTGTTGTAACATATACCGTATCTCCTTGACTCACTATGCTATGACTCAGTGGGTTTAAGCCTTGAAGCGGAATACCTTTAAGATTATCATTTGCATCGGTATTTGTTTCAATCTCTTGGTCTGTCGCGGTATCAAAAACGGCTACATAAGCTGTGTTTGGTGAAAAAGAGTCAGATAAACGTTGCATAGCAATAAACAGTTTACCGTCAGCAATTGTCGCTGAGGCAGGGTTTGGTGTGCCATTACTATTGTTATCAGCGATGTAGCTAGATAGATCTAATTGACCCAATTTGAAATCTTCAAATTGTGTTGCCTGAGGATTAACAATCCAAACTTTGTCTGAACCGTAACGTAAAAGATAAGCTTTGCTTTCATTGACTGACACTAAGTCATAGGGATTACGAGTATTTGAATCACCGGTATCTTGGGTTGTATATGACCAAACTTCTGTATCAAGGGCATCAGCATTATATTTTGAGATAGAATCAATGTTATAACGGCCAATGTGAAAAACGTCTTTATTATAGCTACGAACAGTATAGTCAGAGGCATCTTTAATATAATAGCCTTTGGTGACTTGCTCTGTAATTGGGTCTAAGGTCACAACTTCAGAGCCTGAAAAATCAGGTGCAACTGTTTGAACAACCGCGAATGATGGTGTGTCTTTCACATCACCGACACTCACTTGAATAGCCAATTCACCTGTTAAGTTCTTTTTACTGTCATCCGTTGCAACAATTGTGACAGCAAATGGACCGACTTCACCGCTGTCAAAATCAGGAGCATCTATAAAGCTTAATTCACCACTTTGTGTAATGCTAAATAAACCACTTGAATTACCCGTAAGTGAAAGTACGATAGCGTCTCCATCGGCATCAGTAGCATTATAGGTGCCAACTGATGTTGTGTTTTCTTCTATCGTTGGGCTACTTGCGCCGGTAACTATTGGTGCGACATTACTTTTTGAACTTCCGCCACAGCCTGCAAGAGCAACAGTGCTCAGTACTAAACTTAATGGTAATATGTGTTTTTTAAAGCTAGTTAACATTTAAAATCCCTTAATTGTGTATTTTATTTTTAAGCTGCGACCCTGCGATGTTCTATTCGCAAGATCTTGGTATTTATCGTTAAATAAATTATTGGCGGCAAAAGATATTCTATGTTTGCCTTTTTTCCAGTTGACTGAAAAATCTGATACGGTGCGGTTGGCTGGATTACCATTACCTACATGACCGTTATTATTTTGAATTCTGTTAATGAGATTGAAGTACAAGTCTTTATCTTTACTTACTTTAAATGACATGTTCCATGCGGAATTTACCTTGTATTTCAACGCTACACTGTACTGTTGATGATATATACCAGGTAGTTTCTTCTTATTAAATGCGACAAATTTTGATGTGGTTTCACTATCTATAATATTGGCTTGTAGTGCGAAAGATAATTGTGTTAATAATTGATAATTTGTTTGAATTTCAATACCTAACAAGTCTGCATTACTGACATTTCTATAGCTACCGACATTACTTGAGTTAAAAATGGCGACAATTGAATTTTCTAATTTTTGTTGGTAAATAGATGAAGATATAGACAGACTTTTGTAAAGGTACTGCCCACCCATTGAGAGTGTTTTTGCTTCCTCTGGCAATAAATTATCGTTGCCTTTAAAGGAGCCTCTATCACCAAATAATTCGTACAATGTCGGTGTTCTCACACCATTACTTAAGTTACTGGTAACTTTTAAATTACCTTGCTTAAAGCTTAACCCGACTTCAGTTGTTTGATAATTATCATTGGCTACAAACTTAGCTGCACTGGATTGATTAATCGCTATGTTTGAATTTTTCTCTTGTAGGTTACTCAACAATGCATACACTTCTATGGGGAGTGACTCGGGTTGCCACTCAATGCGAGAGCCTATGTTGAGTTGTTCTTGTTTTGCTGAAATATCACATGACGCTATACCATTACATTGTGTTGGTTTTCCGTTGTGTTCGCTAACAGAGCTGAAATTTTGTTTAATAAAACTGACAAATGGCACTAGATTAAACTCGTTCCATGTAAGGTAAGGTTTAAAACCGATATGTTTTTTTGTTGTTTCATAATCATTGATATCAAGTTTTATCGAGTCGGGACTTGAAATATAACGCTCATCTTTATTTTCAGCGTAGGCTTCAAATTCAATTGAATTTAGCCAAGGGGATTTGCTTAACCATTGATGTTGATAGCTATAGCGTAAGTTGTCAGAGTTTAACGTCGAATTGTTTTCAGGGGAGTTGTTTTGGTAATTAGGCAGGGCTTTTTCTTGATCGTTATATTGTACATTGACCCTGATCTGATGTTGATTAAATTGGAATATGTCGTTTATAAAAAAAGACTTTTTTGTAAACTCATTATTTCTTAATGCTTGTCTGTCAGACGTATCACTACTACTAAAGCCCGCTGGAACGATAAAATCGTAATCGTTGTCACTGTTAATATAATGACCACCAAAAGACAGACTGTGAGTTTTAAATGCTTTATTATAAAGCGCATTAACTTCTTGATAGCCAAATGAGCCGGTGGCCAAGGTTAATTTACTGGAGTCTTCAGTGGGGTTGTAAGTGTTAATGCGAATAACACCACCTATAGGGGTAGCGCCGGTACCAATCGCTTGATTTTTACTGATTTCAATACTTTCAATTTGTTCTGTGGGTATCTGGTTTAAATCAAAACCACCAAATTGGCTATCGTTAATCAGTTGACCATCAATATAAAGTTGGACCTGCTTACTACTCGACCCTCTAATTGAAACAGAGACAGGATTACCAATGCCACTTATTTGGCGAATTTGAATGCCATTTATCGACTGTAAAATATCGGCAAGCGTTTGCGATGAGTATATAAAGCTTTCGCGATGTAATACTTGATAATTAGGTGTATTAAATGACTGATCATTAACAACTTCAATGACTTCTATATCGTCAGTTGACACGTCTTCTACTTGCGCAAATACAGGCATCGCTATGAGTAAAGGAACAAAGATATTTCGTAAATAAGAAAAAATAATAACCTCAAAAAATTTTGAGGGAGGTACGGAAGGATCATGACAACTAGCTATTGCTAATGTCATTAAATTCCGTAGCGCCCACCGCACTGCAAGTCATTCGATATCATTTAGGCCGGTCTCCGGGCTTAACTTTACATAGCGTAAAGTATTACCGTTGCGGGGGCAGCGTTAGAATTATGCATAGCATGTACTAACTTCCCGATTATCTCTAATTCATACCTTGTTAAAGTATAAATATTGAGCACCTAATCAATTATGGTCGTTATTTTGAGACTATTAATATAGCTTGTCAACAGTTAGAGTATTAAATCTATAGTTCATGGCTAGTTAGCTTTAATCGTTCGACGGGTTTAACGCAACGTCATTTACGCTTTATTTTGACCCTGCCCTTTGAGTTCAGAGGTAAAACATGTCGTATTATCAGAAAAATTTTGTTGCCAGACTATTTTATCTGATGGTATTAACGATGATCTGGTGAGGCATTTTTGACGTTACTGACACTTTAGCGACGGCAATTTCTTCTTTTTAATTAATAATGAGTCGTTCAATAACAGCCGATAAAACCTAAGCTCTACGGTAGGTATTTACTGTCTGCCAATTTCACCTAGGCTGTTTAATGGTGAGTTTGGCTAGTCATTATCAGCGACAATTGTCATTGTTATTGATTCGCTATATCCACTGATTTTAAAGTTAATTTTTCAATAATATTAGCTAGCTGATTTTTTTCTTCAGCACTTAATACCGATAATAGTTCTTGCTCACGAGCTAGCACCATAGGTATTAACTGTTGATATATAGCCAAACCTTGCGTGGTTAGTTTTAATAGCGAAGAGCGTTTATCGGATTTATCTGTGTTTTTAACCAATAATCCCTGAGCTTGCATCCTTGTTATTGCGCGGCTCGCCGGCATTTTTTCTAAGTTAGTTTGTTCACCTACCTGCTTTGCGGATAATAACTCTCCGTTACCTAAGCTGGCTAGCACTCGCCATTCTTGACGAGAAAGCTCAAATCTTCCTGTGTAAATATCAGCAATGTTATCACTCACTTTTACTTGTAGTTGCGTCAGCTGATAAGGAAAAAAGTTGGTTAAGTGTAAGCTTTTCATCGTTTAGTTATGCTCGGCTATGCTTGTGAAATCATGTTGTTGTCTACTCTAAATGATTCGGCATTTAAGTGATGCTTTTTCAATAGTTTATAGAATTCTGTTCGGTTTCGCTGCGCTATTTTTGCGGCTTGTGAAACATTACCTTCGGTGGTTTTTAGTAATTTTGCTAAGTAGTCACGCTCGAATTGCTCTCTCGCTTCTTGAAAAGAAGGCAGCTGTGCACTTTCATTACGTAAAGCATTATTAATTAAACTCTCACTAATTAACGGCTCGGTAGATAAAGCGACGCATTGCTCAACAACATTTTGTAATTGTCTAATATTACCGGGCCATTCAGCCCTAATTAAAATCTCCATCGCGGCTTGGCTAAAGCCGTTTATTTTATGACTGGTACTTTTAATCGCGACTGTTAAAAAGTGCTGGGCAAGCAAAGGAATATCTTCACGTCGTTCAGACAGGGCTGGTAAAGTGAGTTCGACAACATTTAAGCGGTAGTAAAGATCTTCACGAAAGCTTTTATCTATGATCGCTTGTTGTAAGTTTTTATGGGTAGCGGCAATAATACGGACATCGACTTTTACTGACTGGGCACTGCCGACTGGGCGCACCTCTTTTTCTTGTAAGGCGCGTAATAATTTAACTTGAAAGCTCATCGGCATGTCGCCGACTTCATCAAGAAATAAGGTACCACCATGGGTTGATTGGAAAAGCCCTTGATGATTTTTATCTGCGCCAGTAAAAGCACCTTTACAGTGTCCAAATAACTCTGACTCGAGTAATTGTTCAGGTATTGCCGCACAATTAATCGCCGTAAATTTTTTATCATGACGCTTACTTGCTAAATGCACGGCTTTTGCCAGGAGTTCTTTACCTGTACCACTGGGACTATGAATCAATAAACTAAAGTCACTTTGGGCAACTTGATAAGTTTGCTGTAACAACGAAGACATAACGGCACTTCGGCTAATTATTTTCTTGCGCCAAATATCGGCTTTTTTGTCGGTATTATGAGCGCTACTTTGTGGTTGTAAGCGAATGGCTTCTTGCACAGTAGAGAGTAATTCTTGGCTTTCAAAAGGTTTGGTTAAAAAACTAAATACGCCTTGCTTAGTCGCACTAATAGCATCGGGTATCGTGCCGTGTGCGGTCATAATGATGACGGGCAAATTAGGCTGTTGCTGACGGATTTTTTCAAATAATGCCATACCGTCCATACCTTCCATACGTAAATCGCTGATCACTAATTGCGGATGAAATGTTTCTAAAATACCTAAAGCCATTTTAGCACTGTTTGCTGACTCTATTTGATAACCCGCAGCAGATAAGCGGATACCAAGTAATCTTAATAAACTGGGATCGTCATCAACAAGTAGTATCTTTTCACTTTTTTGCTGATCGAATTTTTTGCTGTTTGCTGAAACCATCATTTTTACTGCCCATGCTCATTAATATTATGTTCTATTTTTCTCAGCTGATTTATTTGCTGCTTTAACACTTCTAATTGTTGTTGTTGATCTTGATAGGCTTGCTTAATGAGCTGTCGCGCCTTTTTTTCTTGCGATAGTTCATTCAGTTGTAATATCTGCTGGTTGAGTTGTGTTTTTAACATACTAAAAAAGGCAAAGTCGCTTTGGCTTAGATTGTTTTTACTCAGGGTAATAAGCGACAGCTGATTTAATTTACTTTTTGCGGTGAACGGATTGTGAACCGGTGAATGAGGTAGAGCAAAAAATAGTGCTGATTTTAATTGCCATTCAATAGTTTCATCACTGTTATTTTTATCTTGTTTGATTAACATGCTCTCGGCTAACGAGACTAATTGATGTTGGTGTGTTTTATCGGCAATTTGTGCTTGGTTTAACTCGACTAAAGACAAATAATATTCTGTATACTCAAGGGGGACACTGTTAATATGATGGCTTTTGTTGTCGCTATTTAGTAACTGACAACCCGTTAATAGGGGTAGTAATAACAGTAAAAAACTAACAGTGAGTATTCTATAAAATGAACATAACATTACACTGATACTCCACTCGTTTTTTTTGTTAGAAAAGCATTAGGCAAGGTTATTGTCATGGCAGTGCCACTATTTTTACCTGTGTTACTGGCTATATTAATGGTGCCATTTAAGCGCATCAGTAACTCCTTTACTATGGTTAAACCTAAACCACTACCTTTTATTTTGGCATTCTTTGCCGGTGTTCCTTGATAAAAAGCATCAAATATTTTTTCTTTTTGGCTACTGGCTATTCCGCGACCTTGGTCAATAACGGTTATCGACAACAGACTATTATCAAGTGAACAGTTAATGTTAATAACATTATTGTCGTGCGAGTACTTTATCGCATTGGATAAGAGGTTATCTAAAATAACACTTAATTGTTTGGCATTGACCTTGAGTTGTATTGCGTGGCTTTTATAGTCAATGGTTAAGTTTTTCTGCTTAATATCTAAAGTTCTTTGCTGTAATACCTGAGTAACTAACAATGATAAATCAACAATTTCAGTATCTTGCAAACTGGTTGAGTCGAGCACAATATTAAAGTCAAGTAAGTCTTCAATTAAACGTTGCAAGCGGGTAACACTGCTACGGATAATGTTAGATATTTCTTGCTGCTCAGCGTTTAACTCACCAACACTGTTATCGTACAGTAATTCTGTTCCCTCTCTAATGGCGGCAAGTGGCGTTTTTAGTTCATGGGAAATATGACGAATAAAACTCGATTTTTGTAATTCCAGAGCATGCAAGCGCTTACGCATCACTTCCAAGGCGTCAGCAATTTCTGTCATCTCAGGTGAGCCATGTAAAGTGACCTTTTTTTCAAAGTCTCCTAATGCTAAATGATGTATTTTACTGAGTAACTGCTTGAGCGGTTTAGTGATTAAATAGATAAAAATTGCGGCGAGAAGTAAAGTAAAGGGAATGATAAGTAAGCTTTTTAGCATATCGTGTCTAACACCGTTGGCAGAATCTTTAACCTGTTCTACTTGTAAAATGAGTAAGTTATTACTTTGTTCGGCTATTGTTTTTCGTATCGAAACTAGTTGGGTAAATTGTTCTTGTAACGATGTTAATGACGATTCTTCTAGTGGGTGCCGCGTTAAGTAGCTATGCAGGTACTCAATCGCTTGAGAAAACTCTGTGCTGAGCAAGCGTAAGCTTGGGTTGCTTTTAAAGAGGTTATTACTTGCCATTGCTTTTAAGATAACTTGTTCGTCTTTTAAATAAGCACTCAATAAGTCTTGATCTTTTAGAATGATAAATTGCCCAGCACTGCGTTCCATTTTAGCTAAGGTAAAGTTAATTTGACGGTTTGTTTTAACGAGTTCAGCAACATTAAAGATAGCCGATGTACTTTGTTGAGAAAGCTCAGTGACTTGATTTGCGCTATAAATTAACGCTATGACTAGCGGAAACGCAACAAAAGTAAAACCTAAAATGCTTAGTTTTCTAATCGAATACAAATTTATTGCAAAAAGTTCGGACAAGCTAAGTTTTTTCATAGATATCACAAGTATTAATCAGGAGTGTATTTTAGTTTTATTAAGATAAAAAACAAGCGTGTCGCTTATTTGAGACAGTACTTTAGATGATACTAGAATGTTTTTTGTTATGACTTTTATAAGTTAGTCACTGTTTTACATCGGTTATTTTCTGAATTATTAACGATTTTGTTTTTTTACTTTTTTTTGGGCTGTTTTATCTGTTGCTTAATGGCGACACTTTAGGCGGCTTAGTTATTTTGGTTTTATCATTAATTGAATTAAATCAGTGCTTTATATTTTTGGTTCGATTCCTGCAATGTCGTTAATGATATTATTACAATCATTAAAATAACCCGATGAACTCTATAAATAAAGGAATTAAAATGAATTCTATTAGCTTAACAAAAGTGACTCTACTTGTTGGTACTTGTGCCTTAGCTTCGTATTTTGTCAACGCAGGAGATAAAGTTGCAAGCCTAGATATTCCTATTGCTGAACAAGCAGCAACTAAACCTGTGGCAACTAAAATGTTGTCGGTAGACAATGTAGCAAAAAGTACACCGGCCATACTGACTCAGTTCGATGAAGATAAAAATGGTTTGCTTAATGAAGCAGAAGTTATTGCGAGCAAAGATGAAAAATTAGTTAAGCATTTTAAAGACATCGATAAAAATGCCGACGCTGAAATCAGTGCTAGCGAGCTAAAAACCTACCTTGCGGCTGTAAAAATTAACAATTAATGGTTGAAAAATAAGCCATATCTCTCTAGAATTATAGTCCCTAATTTCCAACTGTAGATAATAAACAGTTGGAATTTTTATTAGTTAATACGCAGTCGAAAACTATTATGAGCAATAAACCCACTGACGGTGTCCCTATAGAATCAATGCCTCGATTTGTACAAGTTGATGATTGGATTTTTGAAATAAAAACCGTACGAGCTATACGTGTTGATGAATATGGTAAACCCTACACGGCGATCGCCAATTTAACAGTAAATGGAGATAACGCCTACATAGATGGTTTGTTAACAAGAGAGAATGAAAAATTTAATCGAAAAGATTACGCAGCTTTTCATCAATTTTGTCATCAAATGAAAGTTAAGCAAGCTCATTTCGATCGCTTTAAAAATAACAAACTCATTGCTGAACGTGTTGATATTAAACCGATTAAAGTTGAAGTTAGAGCTGAAGCGGTTAAGCAGACAACAATACTTAAACTGGTTCGTTAATCTTATCTACAGGTTTGCGCTATTTTTTGAATCAAAAGCGGCTAAAATATCAATAATTCTAATCCCCAGATAAAATGAATGCCTATTTATGTCATTAAGTACTGCTCGTCTCGACCGTTTCATTAGTGAAAATTGCAGCGTTAGTCGCAGAGCTGTGCGCTTAATGTTAGCGAAAAAGCGTATAGCGGTAGATACCATTATTGCAGATGATATTGGCCAACGAATTGATAAGTTCTCAAAAATCACTCTAGATGGTCACATTTTACAAGATAATCGTGCGCTCTATATAATGCTTAATAAACCTATTGGTGTAGTCAGTGCAACGATAGATAAACAACACAAAACGGTCATAGACCTACTTGTCGAGCAAAACTTATTTAGCGACAGTGGTAACGAAGAAAAAGACAACTTACATATTGTTGGTCGACTCGATTTAAATACTTCCGGGTTACTGTTACTGACCAACGACAGTCGTTGGTCTGAACGACTTATGTCCCCAGAGCATAAAGTAGAAAAGTGCTATCAAGTCACTTTACAAAACCCGTTAACAGATGACTATCAGTCAGCTTTTGCACAAGGGATGTATTTTGAATTTGAAAATATCACCACTAAGCCAGCAAAATTAACAATTATGAGCAATTTTGTTGGCCAACAAGCTAATCAATATATTGCTGAAGTTAAATTAATAGAAGGGCGTTATCACCAAATTAAGCGGATGTTTGGTCGGTTTCGTAATCCCGTTATAGGCTTGCATCGACAAGCCATCGGAAACTTATTCTTGGACGAAAATCTACCTGTAGGTCAAAGTCGATTTTTAACGGATGATGAAGTACTTGGTATTTTTACAACGACTGTTACTAACTGATAATAATAGACTAATCTAACTCATCAGCGTCACTAATACGCTCTAATCGTTCCTGTTCTTCAGCAAATGCTGCTTTTATTTCTTCTAATATTGTATCAACATCAGCCGATTTTGTGTCTTCCTTAAATAGGCCCGTCAACTCGGTTTCTGGTGTTAATTCTGCTTTTTCATATAAGGCCCACATTTCTTGAGCATATTTACTTTTTGCTAATTCTGGGGCAAATTGAGCATAATAATCAGTAATATTTTCAACATCGCGCAGTAACATGCTTTTAGCATTATTGTTGGCTGAGGCATCTACAGCCTGTGGTAAGTCAATAATAACAGGACCGTATTCGTCAACTAGGACATTAAATTCTGATAAATCACCATGAATGATACCCTCGCAAAGCATGATCTTTACATAATTCATCATTATAAGGTGGTCTTCAATGGCGTGTTCACGTGGCAATATTATGTCATTTAAGCGCGGTGCAACATCGCCTTCACCGTCGGTGATCAGTTCCATTAACAGCACACTTTCAAAACAACCAAATGGCTGAGGCACTCGTACACCAGCAGCAGCTAATGTATAAAGGGCTTCAACTTCGGCATTCTGCCAAGCATCTTCTTGTTGTTTTCTGCCATACTTTGAGCCTTTTTCCATCGCGCGTGCGCGACGGCTATTACGGCTTTTTCGACCTTCTTGGTATTGAGCGGCTTTTTTGAAACTGCGTTTATTGGCTTCTTTATATACTTTGGCACAGCGAATATCATCGCCACAACGTACCATATATACAGTTGCTTCTTTGCCACTCATTAATTGACTGATTACTTCGTCAACCAGTCCATCGTCAACCAGGGGTTGTAGTCTTTTAGGTATTTTCATTATTTAATTAAATCGGCTTTGAAGTTATTCTTCGTCAAGTTCGTCGAAGTCTTCGTCTTCACCAAGCGGTTTTACTGAACGGAAACCTTCTTTTACGACGATCTCTACATAGAATGAAGTTAAGCCAAGCTTTTCAGCTTCGTCGATATGTTTATTAAGTGCAGATAAGTGTACAACTTCTGCGTCTGCTTCGGTGATACCATATTTAGAGTCAAAATCCCAAAAATCAACGCCAGCAGGCAGCTTTTTGTTTCTTTCTCTTTTTATGTATTTTTTCACATCATGTTTTACACCTTCAAATAAGCGAGCAACTTTAATTTTTGGGTGAGTGATGTTGAATGTTTTTTTCATGACGTTCCTAAATGATATTGTTAAGAGAATTTGTTACATATGATCTGCATTTTACGTTAATTTTTCCTTGGGTGCGACAGTTAGTATTTGCTAAAGTGAACTTGGTTATATTTTTCGATGTTTTATTCAATTTTTTATAAGGTTTTTCTGTTATGTCATCCGTTATTAAACGTTTCTCCCAGTTAGTTTTTGTTTCATTAACAACATTGCCCTTAGTAGTGAATGCTTCGGGTAATAACAATTTTACTCAATGTATCAATAATTTGCAGGTCAAGGCCGAATCTGCTGGTTATTCAGGCTATATTGTTAATGATATTATTCCAGCGCTTGCGCCGATAAAACGCGTGATTGAGCTCGATCAACGCCAACCTGAATTTAGTCAAAGCTTTGCTGATTATTTAAAATTACGCTTAACTAATTATCACATCCAAACCGGTAGAAAGAAATTAGCTGAGCATAAAGAGCTGTTTGTCAAATTGTCTAAAAAATACGGTATTCCTGCACAGTACTTAGTGTCTTTTTGGGGCTTAGAAACTAACTTTGGTAGAAACAAAGGGAAAATGTCGGTGTTAAACTCTTTAGCCACATTGGCCTGTGATGAGCGACGTAGTGAATACTTTACCGCTGAATTATTTGATCTGTTTCATTTGATCGATAATAAAACGGTCACCACCAAGCAACTCGCTGGTTCTTGGGCCGGAGCCATGGGGCATATGCAGTTTATGCCTTCAGCATTGAGAAAGTATGCATTAGACGGCGATGATGACGGTAAAGTAGATGTTTGGCAAAGTGAAGCCGATGCGTTAACGAGTGCGGCTAATTACTTAAATAGCATTGGCTGGTTAGAAAAAGAGCGTTGGGGTCGTCAAGTACAGCTGCCAAAAAACTTTGCTTTTCAACAAGTCGAGTTTGATCATTTCTATCCCTTAGCAACCTTTAAAGCTTTAGGCGTAACACGTGCTAATGGTACTGCTTTATCTGATTATAAAATTGATGCTGAGTTAGTCTTACCTGCTGGCGCTGGTGGACCTGCATTTTTAGTCTACCCTAATTTTAATGTTATTATGAAGTGGAATTTGTCTGAGAATTATGCGCTTTCTGTTGGCTTGTTAGCTAACCGTATTCAAGGGGCTAGCGGCTTAAAGGTCAGTGCTCAAGATAAGGACGTATTATACAAGCCTGCTGAACTACAAGCGCTTCAGGAAAAGCTTAATACGTTAGGTTTTGACGTTGGAAAACCTGATGGAATTTGGGGACCAAAAAGTCGTAAAGCTATTCGTTTATATCAATTACAACATGATTTAATCGCCGACGGTTTCCCCAATAGTGCGGTATTAATAAAAGCAGGTATTCAAGGATAACTCTATTTATCTCTTAGTTAAGATATTTATGCTTATGCAATTGAGTGACTACATACACATTAAGTCTTATTAAGACGCTTATATGCGCCAATTGAAAAGATGGTGCGAAGAAAAGGGAAGTGCAAGTAGGTTGACATTACTGAGTCTGTCTATGCTCAGTAATGTCTTTTGCGTTACCCTAATGTTTAATCTTCAGCTAAGTGCCTACTCAAAATTAAGTGCGTTAATACTAGTTTTACATCGGCACGATTTTTAATATTTGTGACGTTTTATGCAAAACACTCGGCCAGTTTTGCGGTAATCTTTCGCCCAGTCACATGCTAAGTCATAACATCCCTTTTATCGCTATATCAATAAAAAACTCCAGTATATTGTCGTTTGATAGCGTTTTCCTGTAATGACCATCATTCAAAGAACAAAGAGATGAATTGCATTTTATGTTAAATAAATAAGCTATAAACATCCTTCTTTATCTCAAAACATGATGTAGATCTAATTTTTAACAAATAGCCTTTCCAGCCAACCATTGTGTATGTATGTATTGTTTAAGATCATCATTTTTCTTTTTCGTTAATTTATAATCGCCACATTACTCATATGAAGTGCTGGAATTTTCAAAATAATGTACTTGGCAGTTGAATTATTTTATTTGCATTGGGATAAAATACAAAAATTTTGCTGATGAATTATTAAAGCACTTTTACTACTTTATGGTCATACAGGAAGTTAACATGTATAAAAAGTCATTAATTAATATAGCGTTAACAGCTATTTTATTACCGTCACATTTTGCTATAGCAAACAACAACGATGTTATTCATCAAGGCATTGATGAAAAAACTGAAGTTCTCGTTATTATTGGGAAAACACCACGAAAAATTCAAGACGTTGTCGGTGCTGTTTCAGTCATTAATAGCGAGACAATCGATAAACAATTAGTGCACGATATCGCTGATCTTGTTCGTTATCAAGCGGGTATCAATGTTATTAATTCTGGCAGTCGGTTCGGTGATTCAAATATTGCGATTCGTGGCATTTCCGGTAATCGTATTGCAACAGAAATAGATGGAGTACCGGTTGCAGAACAATTTAATGTCGGTAGCTATTCAAACTCAGGCAGAAACATGATCGACCCTGATTTGATAAAACAAGTTGAAATTCTACGAGGGCCTGCGTCAAGTATATATGGCAGCGATGCGATAGGTGGGGTGATTTCTTATGTGACTAAAAAACCATCTGATTTACTCAGCCAAACAGACAAAGATGTCTATTTGGGGTTAAAAACAGGTTATTACTCAATTGATGACAGTAAGGCTATTTCTTTAAATACAGCTTTTGCTTATGGTAAGTCTAGTGCGCTATTTTCAGGGTCTTTGCGCAAAGGCCATGAGTTTGATCACAACACATCAACAGATTTAGCTAAAGATATTCAAGATAACGAAACTCAGTCTTTTCTTGCTAAGTACTATTATGAAATATCAGACAACCAAGAAATCAGTTTTAGTTATGATTACTTTTCACGTGATAGCCAAAGTGATATGCGTGCAATTTTGGGGTTAGGGCGTTTTGAGTCAACTCATTTATTACTAGGTGATGATGAAACTGTTCGCGAAAATTTTTTAGTAACTTATGATTTTGTTTTAGAAAATGATTGGTTAGAAGGTGGTTATATTCGACTTTATGATCAAAATACTGAAACACAACAACTCACTGATGAAAGCAGGGTATCTAGGGGTAAAGAGTACCTTTATGACAGAGACTTTTTTTATGAACAAGAAGTGCAAGGATTAAGGTTTAATTTTTATACTAATATTGATACTCGTGGTACCACTCAGCATATTGGTTATGGCTTAGAGTTAAGTAAGAGTAAAACTAAAGAAATGCGAAACGGTGTACAAACTAATATAGCCACAGGTGTGTCAACAAATAACATTTTATCTGAGGTATTTCCTGTAAGAGACTTTCCTATTTCAGAGGTTAAAGAGTTAGGTATTTATATTAATGATGAAATTGCCATAGAGGGTACTAATTTCACCATTATTCCGGCGATTCGTTATGATCGTTATAAATTAACACCTAAACCTGATGTTATGTATTTAGAAGATAATCCTGCTACTGAAATTGTTTATATCAGTGAAGATAGTTTTTCACCTAAATTGAGTGTTGTTTATCAAATAAATAATAACAGCAAAGTCTATCTTCAATACGTTAAAGGTTTTCGAGCTCCCCCTTTTGAAGACGCTAATATTGGTTTAGACATTCCAATGTTTAAAATGCGAGCCATTCCAAACGCCGATTTAAAATCTGAAAAAACTCATGGCTATGAAATAGGTTATAGCGTTGATATTGAACAACATACATTTAACTTGGTTGGCTTTTTAAATGATTATAAAGACTTTATTCAAACAAAAGTTAACTTAGGGTTTGATCCAGCGGTGCAACGATTAATATTTCAATCTCAAAATATTGATAATGCAGAAATCTATGGCGTTGAACTTAGCTACAAAGGTAAATTTGATAATGTTTTTAATAGCAATAATAGTATAACTGCCTATGGTAATTTATTTTGGAGCGATGGTGAAAATAAAGATACAGAGCAACCATTAAATGAAATACAACCCAATCATGCTCTACTTGGTGTGCAATGGTTAAGTGCTGATGAAAATGCATCTATTGCATTTAATGCCAGCTTAGTTGATGGAAAATCAGATATTGATGATCCCGACAATAAGTTAGCTACAACGTCTGGCTATACAACGTTTGACTTGGTGGTTAATTACAGTTTTAGCGATAAAATAACTTTAGCTGCAGCAATATATAATATAACGGACAAAAAATACGCTCATTGGTCTGACATAAACGGATTTGAAGCGAATGATCCACTATTAGATACCTTAGCTGCGGCGGGCATTAATGGCTCAGTACAAATCAAGTATGCTTGGTAGCTTAAGTTAGAAAAATATTAACACAAGAACTTAAGATGAATAAAAAGCCTATTATGAATAGGCTTTTATGTTCATGATGGCTATTTTTAGACAGCCTATCTTTCAAGGGATGAGTGTATCTTTGTTCGTCAACGATCAGTTTTTTGCTTCTGATAAAAAACTGAATAGCTACATCAAGGTACGAAATAGTGCAGTGGCGTGCCTGCATTATCATTCTCTGCATCGATGTTATCGACACTTCTGTTTATATCGATGCAGTAGGAGAGTCAGGCAGCAGTGTTAAAATAAGGTAATACTCAGGCTATGTGTGTTGAGTTTTACTCGTCAATACATTGAGTGAGAATAATCCTTACCCTGGTGTAAAATCAACAAGGCTTAAATTGAACCTTTATTGCTTTTACTCTGAAACACTATTCTTTAGGTGATAAATAAAAAAACGTAATAAAGCGGCCGATCACTAGCAATAATTTCTACAATAATAGAGATTTCTTTTGAGTAATATTTTTGGATACTTCTTACTTTACGCCATTTGCTGTTAAGCACTGGGTATATTCTTTGTCGGTGCCATTGATATGATTAATTAACCATTCTTTTAAGAAACTACTGACTTCAGATAGTGCGTCATGACCTTTTTCATCATACAAGCTAACGAATGATTCAACTTGAGCTATCATCACCTTATGTTGTTTTTTATGGGCTTCAACATCAATAAAATTATGCTCAACAAGTAAATTCTCTTCTCGTTCAAAATGATATTTTGTGTAAGCAATTAAATTACTCAATGCTTGACGTTCAAAATCTTCACTCATCGCATAGTCATAGGCAGTAGTGAACTGATTAAGTAAGTTAATCAGTTTTTTATGATCATTATCTAAACTTTCAATGCCGACGCTATATTCTTCTTGCCACTCCAGCTGATTGCTTTGATTTGTTTTCTTATAAATCAAAGGTACCAGTGCTAGCACAACAATTAATACCCAAGAAACTGGATTGGCCATGCTTGATAAAAAGCCTAAAAAAATAGCAACAATAATCAAACCAATAGTGGCGGCATATAGTAAAGACTTAGTGCGGTTATTCATAAATAATACCCCTAAAATTAATGTGGTTAAGTAGTTGGTTTCTGTGGTGATTCTAATACGAAAATAGCTTAAGTCTTCTAAAAACGCCTGATTTATTGACCTTGATCAAGTTGCAAATTCATTGATGACTAAAACTTTTAAAACTTGATCTGAATCAGGTTATTTATTCCTGAAGTAATGAATAGTTACATTTGTTTACTGGACTAACACTTTTTCTTGTAATTGATTTTAAGTTGCTTTCAATAATAAAGCGCGTAGACCAGAACGTTAACAACGACGAATTTGTTTATTGGTGTTTCAGTTTCGACTTTTATTAAAGCGAAATAACCGAAATTCTAATAAAAATAAAATTAGAGTAGAACACTGAAAAAATAAGAATTATCCAAAACATTAAGCTCGTAAAAATATCTGGAGAATGACGATGAAAATAATTAAATATGGCTTGTCAGCACTTGGTTTAGCAATAGGAATGGCCGTTACTGGTATTAGTCTGTCTGTATCAGCAACAGAGCCGACTTTGTCTGAGGCTGACTTTGATAAAGCGAAATTACAATACTTTCAACGCTGTGCTGGTTGTCATGGTACTTTGCGTAAAGGCGCAACAGGCAAAAATTTAGAGCCTGAAAATACTTTAAAAAAAGGCCAGCAACGTTTAGAGAAGATTATTTCTTTAGGTACTGAAGGTGGTATGAATAACTTTGACGATTTATTCAGTAAAGAAGAAATAGCTAATTTAGCGACCTTCATTCAGATGGAACCACCTATTCCTCCAGAAATGTCTTTAGCGCAAATGCGCTCTTACACCAAAGAATATGTAGCACCGAAAGATTATCCAACTAAACCAATGCATGGTTTAAATTGGAAAAACTTCTTTGTTGTTATCGAACGTGACGCAGGTACTGCCGCCATTATTGATGGTGATACTAAGAAAATTATTGCTCACCTCGATACGGGTTACGCAGTACATGTCATTAAAGGTACAGAACATCATAAAGTTGACCATGCAAAAGATATTGGACGTTTTTGGTACACCATTGGTCGTGACGGTAAAGTAAATAAAATTGATTTATGGCAAACGCCTGACAAAATGTTAGTTGCTGAAACTAAAATGGCTTATGACGCTCGTGATATCGCAGTTTCTGGCGATGGAAAATACGTAATTGCTGGAGGTTACTGGCCTGCGCATTTCGTTATTATGGATGCAGTAACATTAAACCCACTTAAAGTTGTATCTACTCGTGGTTACAATACTAAAGGTGAATTCATCAATGAAGCACGTGTAGCTGCTATTTACACTTCGCCTTTAACGTCTTCATTTATCGTGGCAGTTAAAGAAACTGGTCAAATGCTACAAGTTGATTATACCGACTTAGATAACTTAACCATTACTAGTATTGCTTCAGCAGAATTTTTGCATGATGGTTTCTTTGATCCCTCTGGTCGTTACTTCCAAATTGCGGCTAATGCTTCAAATAAAATGGTTGTGATTGATACTATTGAACGTAAGTTAGAAGCGATGATTGAAGTTGATGCATTACCGCATCCTGGTCCTGGCGCTAACTGGATTGATAAAGAATGTGGTCCTGTTGGTGGCACAACTCACTTAGGTGTTGGCCTAGTATCAGTATGGGGCAATGATCCTATGGGTCATCCTGATAAAGCTTGGAAACTTTGCTATGAAGTTGAAACAGATGGTGCTGGTGCATTTATCCGTACCCATGAAACTTCACAATATGTTTGGGCTGATCAGTTGAAACATCCTGAGCCAGAAGTTCAACAATCAGTACAAGTATTTGATAAAGATACTCACCAAATCGTTAAAACTATCCGTGTAACAACCGAGCCAGGTAAAGCAGCACTGCATATGGAGTTTAATGATGACGGTACTGAAGTTTGGGTATCTGTTTGGAATCGTAAAGATGCTAGAAACCCTACGGGTGAGATTGTAATTTACGATGCAAAAACGCTTAAAGAGTTACATCGTATCAAGGGTTTAACAACGCCTACTGGTAAGTTTAACGTTCATAATCGTATGAACCACAAAACTTAATTAGTCATTTGACTAATAATGCGAGTGCAACAGCCGTTGTACTCGCACTCTTTGTTTAATTTTTCGCTTTATTCCTACGAGTTAATTATGGTAAATAACACAATAACTAAACCTAGCTTTTGGTCTCGTCGACTCCTGCTGGGTACAACAGTAGCCGGAGCTGTGCTCTTTTTTGTTGTCGGTATTGTTTTTTGGGGTGGCTTTAACACCGCGATGGAAGCAACAAACACCACAGAGTTTTGTATCGGCTGTCACGAAATGGAAGACAATGTTTATCAGGAATATAAACCCACCATACATTTTTCAAATAGAACTGGCGTAAGAGCGGGTTGTCCTGATTGTCACGTACCTAGACCTTGGATCCACAAAGTGGTGCGTAAAATACAAGCCTCTAAAGAAGTATTCTCTTGGTTAACGGGTAAATTAGATACCAAAGAAAAATTTAATGAACATCGTTTTGAACTTGCTCAGAGTGTTTGGAAAGCGATGAAAAATACTGATTCACGAGAATGTCGGAATTGTCATAATTTTGAGTCTATGAATCCAGAATATCAAAAACCTCGGGCCCGCAAGCAGCATTTAAATGCATTTGAAACAGGGCAAACCTGTATTGATTGTCATAAAGGTATTGCTCACCATGGTGTGAGAGATCAATTGTCAGATGAAGCACTTGAAGCTCTTGAAGCACCAAACCCTGAATTTATTCGCGAAGTACCGCAAATGTACCTTGATGGTTTAGCGCGAGTAGAAGCAAAAGAATCCAAAGATGCTGCAGATATCAAGGAAGCAGAGCTTGCTGAGAAAGCGAAGATAGATGAAAAAATTGAACAAGCAGTTCAAGCAGCATTAACCAATGCAGGTACTAATTCAACCGCTAATAAAGCAATAACTGATAATGCTTTAGCGACGAGTTCTAGCAGCACGCTTAATGTTGATTGGTCAAAAGCAAAATCCACAGATATTAGCGTTTTTTATCCGGGAACTGCATCGTTAGAATGGATATTAGGCCGTTCTCATGGTGGTAAACGTGCTTTTAGTAAAGGTGACCGTTGTATTGAATGTCATGGTAAAGAAATTGCTGATATTGGTGAAAATATTGTTTCAGGTAAAAGTGAGAAGGAACTTGAGCCAAACATAATACCGGGTAAGCGAGGAAGTTTCCCCGTAACAATTGATGCTAGCCATGATGATGAAAGCTTATATTTGAGGTTCAGTTGGGCTGACGGTGATCATGCGCCAGTTCCGTTTGTTGAAGGGGGTAAAATGGATCCTGATAACCCAATGAAGTTAGCCTTTATGTTAGCAACGGACGATGTTGAATATGCTGACCGTGCTGGGTGTTGGGCAACCTGCCATGCTGACGCTAACTCTATGCCTTATGCGCCGATAAAAGAGGAGCTCATCGGCTCAGATATCGCTACACGCTTAAATTTAAATTCAGGTGTTACTAAGTACTTGAAAGAGTCGCGTACTGAATTAGAAATAAAAGGCCGTGGTGATAAAGCATTGGGTGGTTGGGATAAATTGAAAGGCCAGAGTGATATTGATGCTGCGCAAGCTGAAAATAAATACATGGATATTGTTCGCTATAAATCTGGCAGCAAAGAAGTTGAAGATGGTCAAATATTAGCTGAACGTAATATGCATGGAGGTCAAGGCGCGGAAGTTGAAGCGTCATTGAAAAATGGTACTTGGTCTGTGGTCATTAAACGTAAGCTTAAATCTGACAAAGTGGGTGATGTCAGTATTGCCGCAGGTGCAGTATATAACTTTGGCTTCGCGATACATGATGATTATTCAAGCGCTCGTTATCATCATGTATCATTTGGCTATAAGTTAGGACTTGATAACGATAACGCAGAAATTAACGCCGTTAAACTTTAACACCGCTATAAACATTATTAGCAATGGGTTATTTACTGAGCTCCAAAGTGCAACTTTGGAGCTTTTTTATATTCAGGATGGCTGTTCATTGATATTCTTGTTACACGGCATCAGGGCGCTATGGCAATGAGCGATTTTATTATAGCTTTGAATGACAGAACACTGACTTTTTAGCTTTTAGCCGGTATAAAGAACCATTTTATGAAAGCGATTATGGGGGTAAGTTATTTGTTCAAAGGGAGTAACCCAATGATATCCAAAGTTGTTGGTTAAAGGTAAGTCGAGTGCCGGTAAAAACTCTACTTTATCAAGCTGATTTCGAATAAGAAACTTAGGGAGCAAAGCTATGCCTAACTCTGTAGTTGTGGCTTTAGCAATGATAGATACTAGCTCAAACAGCATGCCTTGTTTTGCTGGCGTTTAAGCATTAGGTTGTAAAAACTAATCTTGCCAAGCTTAAATACGTGTTGCTAAGTGTAATAGTAGTAGTCACTTTAAATCATCGATGTTATTTAAATAATGCTTTGTTAAAAATTTGGCTGAAATAACGCGCATAAATTATTCACCCATTAAAAAATCACTTTGAGTTTTGGCCAATCTGGATAGCCACTGTGAATGGTAAAGAGGGTTTTAGATATGAAAGTCAAGGGGTTAATGTCGGGGGGCGTTCATAACTAACGTGTTATTTCTTATCTGACCTAAATGAATAAAGCCGACAATATGCCGGCTTTATTTTTATTGAGTTAATTTATAGCTTAATTACTTTAACAGGGTATTCACTAACCAAGCTGAAATATCGCTAAGTTGTTCCGGTAATACGCTGTGAGGCATACGATAAGATTGCCATTTTGTATTATATCCAGCAGCAATCAATAGTTGATTGGCCATTTTCCCCGAGCTCATTGGTACTACGTCATCTTGCTCACCATGGTTTTGCAAAATAGGAGTTTGCTTATTGGCGATGTGACAGTTGTCGGGCAATTTATCTGCGGTTGGTAGGTAACATGACAAAGCCATAATGCCCGCTAAGGCTTTTGGGTACCTAAGACCGGTAAATAAGCTAATAACGCCACCTTGGCTAAAACCTGCTAGTACTATTTTATTGGCAGCAATACCAGAATCTATCTGCTGTTGAATAAGCGCGTGAATGGCTTGTTCAGACTCAAGTACGCCAGCCATATCAGCTCGATTATGCAAGTCCATACTTTTTATATCGTACCAAGAACGCATCACATAGCCTTGGTTAATTGTTACCGCTTGCTCAGGAGCATGCGGAAAAATAAAACGAATACCATGATTTTTTGGTAAATTTAATACAGGAACAATCGGTGCAAAGCCATCACCTGAATCGCCAAGTCCATGTAGCCAAATAACACATGATGTGGCTGTTGATTTTGGTTCTACCGTAACGCGCGCTAAGGGTTTTATTGACATCTACTTTACTTATCTTAATAAATTGAAATTTACTCTATGATAACAGCTTGAGTTAATATTAAAAATCTATATAAAAGAGTAAATATACCAAAAATTGAAGACCTATTCACAGTAGGATTTATTTTTTGATGGGGTCGCGTTTTAGCTTGTTCCATAAATGCCACATCTTAATTTTTACTTTGTGTCGTTTTCGACACAGTTTAATGCTAAAGCAATTGATTGAATTTTTTTGTTATTAAATAACAGCTACTTACGTATTTTTTGAAGTTGGCATGTCCCTTGTATTACCTTACTTAATTATTACTTAATAAAATGAAATCATCAGCGTATGGATATCCAACGAGAAAAAAAAATAATACCTTTGTGGCGTAAGTACTGGTATGTACCCGTTGTACTGATGTTAGCTTTTGCAACGTATAAATTAAAAAGTGTGATGGGCGATGCTTCTTTTATTGTTAAACAAAATGAATTAGTGACCGCTGTTGTTGAACAAGGTCGTTTTCAAGTGAATGTTCGCGCAACAGGGGTTTTAAAACCAGTCTATATTCGTTGGGTTTCAGCACAAGTTTCTGGTCGTGTTGAACAAGCCTTTGTAAAAGCAGGCGCTCATGTCATTAAAGGGCAGATGCTGATGCAACTTTCTAACCCTGAATTACACCGTGAATTAGAAAAAGCCCGTTGGGAATACGAAGCAAAAAAAGCAGAAAATTATGCTGCTTATATTGCGCTTGAATCTCAATTGCTTGATTTAGAAAATTCAGTCGTTGAAGCTGACTATAGTTACCAAATCAGCAAGTTAAAACTTGATGCTGAAACACAATTAATCGCGCAAAAAAATGCCACCGTATCAGCGCTTGATTATCAGCATAGCCAACTGGCCGTTAAGCAACAAAATCAATACTGGCTATCACAAATGCAAAAAGTTGAAAAAATGAAAGCGAGTTTACTTGCCTCTAAAACTGCTCAACAAGCACGATTGGGCTTAGTTGAAAATAACTATCAGCGTATTAGAGATCAAGTCGATGCTTTAGCCGTAAAAGCGACAACTAATGGGGTGGTTCAGCAGGTTTCTCTTGCGTTAGGAGAGCAAGTTCAAGTTGGTGGTAGTGTCGCTTTGATTGCGGATCAACGTTCGTTGTTTGCTGAGCTTCAAGTACAAGAAAATAAAGTGAGTGATATTGCATTAGGTCAAGCCGTTGTTGTTGATACGAGAAGTAATAAAATTTTTGGTAAAGTTATTCGTATTGACCCGGCAGTAAATACTGGCATGGTTCAAATTGATGTGCAGCTAAATAGTGAATTACCTAATGATGCCCGACCTGATTTAACGGTAGATGGTTTAATTGAGGTAAGTGATATTGCGGATACACTTTATGTCCAACGTCCGGTATTTGCCCCTCGTTATAGTGATGCAGGTTTATATAAATTGATTAATGATAAAAAATTTGCTCAAAAACAAAAGGTGAAGTTAGGGCAGAGTTCAGTCAACCAAATTCAAATACTTTCTGGTTTAGACGTTGGAGATGAAATTATTATTTCCGATACAACGAGTTGGCAAGAGCATCAAGAAGTGATGATTAACTAATAATAATTATTTATGAAGATAAGAGTAACAGACAAATTAAAGGAAATAAAAATGAGCACATTAATCGAATTGAAAGAAATCAGTAAAAGGTTTTTGACTGAAGAAATCGAAACACGCGCTATTGATACTGTTAATTTAACGATTAAAAAGGGTGAGTATATTTCATTAAGTGGACAGTCTGGCTGTGGTAAATCTACATTATTATCACTTTTAGGTTTACTTGATTCTCCGACCCATGGCACTTATGAACTAGATGGTGTTGATGTTTCATCATTATCAAGAGATCAACGAGCAAAAATTCGCAGTGAACAAATTGGTTTTGTCTTTCAGTCATTTAACTTAATTTCCGATTTGACGGTTTTTGAAAATGTGATGCTACCGTTAACGTATCAAAAAGGTTTATCAAAAAGTGAAATAGAGGGCAAAGTACAGCAGGTATTAGAAAAAGTTGAAATGTCTCACCGAAAAGATCATTTCCCATCACAGCTTTCTGGTGGTCAACAACAGCGAGTCGCTGTAGCTCGTGCTTTAGTTAACGACCCCGCAATTATTCTTGCTGATGAACCAACCGGTAATTTAGATTCAAGAAATGCTGAAGCTGTATTAGCCTTGCTTGATAAACTTCACCAAGAAGGAGCGACAATATGCATGGTGACACACGATCCTTCTTCTGCAAAAAGAGCAGACCGCTGTTTAGAGATGTTTGATGGCCGTTTAATTGCCGATAATATCAACATAAAAAACAATGCAGATTCAATGCCAGCACCTACATTAGCGGTAGGTTAGGAGGATACATGTCTACATTTATTGATATCAAATATGCCTTTAGATTACTTTTTAAGTCGCCTAAGTTCACTGCGATGACTTTAGCTGTTCTTGTTGGGGGGCTTTCCATCAGCTTATTCACCTTTTCATTTTTGTATTCAACCATGCATAAAGACTTAGACTTACCTAACGGCGAAAGCATGCTGTCGGTTAATGCAGAATTTAATGGTGAATTTCAGTTATGGACTTCCTATGAATTCTTTATGATAAAGGAAAAACAAACAGTACTCAGTGAATTTGGTATTTATGATAAACAAGATTTTAGATTGTCTTTTGAAGATAGTGGAAAGAATGTTTACGGGACTTATGTTGACCAAGGATTTTTTGATTTCAGTGGTACAAAAGCAGCGCTAGGACGAACATTGCAAGCTGCAGATATAGAAGCAGGTGCTTCTCCAGTTGCAGTTATCAGCACTCAGATTTGGGCGAGTGATTATTCATCTAGCAAAGACATTATTGGTAAGACTATTATTGTGAATGATATTGTTACCGAAATTGTTGGTGTTATGCCCCATGGGTATCTTTTTCCTGGTTCGAGTCATATTTGGCTGCCGATAGAACAATCACTCATAAAAAAGACAGCGAACAATCCTAATCATGTTCATCTTTACGGTCGTATTAAACCTGATATCAGTAGAGCTAAAGCTGAACAAGCCTTAAGCCAGCAAATTAATACGATTTATCAACAAAATGCTACACAATACGATTTAGAAAAAGGTGATAAGTCAGTACGTTTCTGGTCATTTCCTTTTGCGCAAATGGGAGGGGAAGGTACGGTAATTTTTACCTTTTTAAATGTGATCGCTGGGATGATCCTATTACTTGCGTGTATTAATGTTGGAAATCTTTTACTTGCTCGGGCTATAGAACGTCAAAAAGAAACCGCGATACGAGCAGCATTAGGCGCATCAAACACTCGTTTAGTTAGTCAGTTAATGTGGGAAGGCGTTATTATTACCTTATTAGGTGGCGTTTTGTCGGTTTTACTTGTAGGTGCTGCTTTACATTACACCGATATTATATTGCATTCATGGAACTCCAAAACGCTAGTATTTTGGTGGCGTTGGGGTATGGACAAAGAAACACTATTAATGGCGGCCGCCTTTACTATAGTGACAATTTTTTTATCCTCATTTTTACCCGCTTGGCGCTCTGCCAATCAAGACATTAATACAACATTACGTGATGGAACTCGAGGCGCACAAGGTAAAAAAGCAGGGCGTTTATCAAGATTCTTAGTGACGACTCAAGTATTTCTTGTCGCAATATTAATGCTTATTGGCTCGATGTCAGGGTATATATCCAATAAACTGGTTAATTTAGAAACGGGAGATGATTACACTAATGTGATGAGAGCTAGGCTCAGCCTACCTGAAAATAAGTATGCAGAACCACAGCAGCAAATTGCTTTTTATCAAAACCTAATGACAGACATCAAAAGTCACCCTCGTGTTGCGGGTGTCGTTATGAACAACTGGCTTGGAAATTTTCCCCTAACACTTGAGGGAATTGATTACACCGATGAAAAAAGTAAGCCATCTGTTGATACGCTAAGTGTGATAGGGGAAACAGATACTATTGGTGTTAACTTGGTTGATGGGCGTTTCTTAAATCATCAAGACAAAGAAGGTAATCGTAAAGTCGCTTTGATTAGTCAATCAATGGCGAGCCGATACTGGCCTGGAGAATCTGTTATTGGTAAAAGCTTTCAACTTAAGATCGATGAAAAAAACGAAAAGCTATTTATAGTAGGAGTTGTAACAAATCGCATGAATCCTAAAACCATGCTCGGTAAGCTTGATAGCGCTGATGAAGTTTATACTTCAGGTTTACAATTTATGACGGCTTTTCAAAACTTTTTTTACCTAATAGAAGGCGAATTAATTAATAGTGAAGAAATATTTTATCAAGCCTTGTATAAAATAGATCGAAATATTGATCTCTTTTATGCGGTTGAACCGGCAGAGAAAAATAGAGGTATGATGCGTGATGTAATGCAATTAACGTCTAATATCACTTTTGGTACCGGCTTCTTTGCCCTAATGTTAGCACTGGTTGGCATTTATGGTTTAACCGCTAATTCGGTGGCACAACGTACTCATGAAGTTGGTATTAGACGCGCAGTGGGTGCTACCGATAAAAGTATTGTGAATATGTTTATGAAACAAGGTGCGAAACAATTAATTAAAGGATTAGGTTTAGCCTTAATCATTTTTGTATTAATTGCCTTTGGTTTTAATAAAATGTCGGAAGGTATATTTCCAACGTATTTATATGTGGTTCTTGCAGTAACGGTAGTTATCGGATTGTCTGCTATTGTAATGTTAGCGATATATGCACCAACGACCAAAGCAGTTAAAATGGAACCAAGCTCAGCTCTTCGTTACGAATAAGACGAAGGAAGAAAAGCTATCGCCCTTAATGTTAGGGCGATAGACTAATATTAATTAATGGTGTAACTATAATACTGTGAAAAATAATAAAATCTTAATTGCTGATGATGACCTCAATATTATTGCCAGCTTAAAATATATGTTATCAGAAGAGAATTTTGATATTTTAGCGATGACCACGCCAGAAGCTGTTTTGGAAAATTTAAAGCGTGAAAGTGTAGATCTCGTTTTAATTGACATGAATTTTCAACAAGACACCACTTCTGGTGGTGAAGGGTTACAGTTAGTTGAGGCTATTCAACAGTTTGACGAAACTCTGCCTATTATTGTTATGACCGGCTGGGCAACTATTGATATTGCAGTTGATGCTATGCGGGCCGGCGCAAAAGATTTCATCCAGAAACCGTGGAACAATGAACGTATGCTAAGCGCTATTAATACGCAATTGAAATTAGCCAGTATCGATAAAAAGCTCAACCGACTCAATCAAGAAAATAAACTACTCCGCTCACAGTCGTTTCCTAAAAATAATGGCATTATTGCGCAATCACCCGTAATGAAAACATTGTTGTCATCGTTAGAAGAACTCGCAAAAAGTGATATGAGTATCTTACTTACCGGTGACAATGGCACGGGGAAAAGTATGCTTGCTTCTTATGTGCATCAACAGTCATCGCGAGCTGAAAATTCTTTCGTTCCAGTAAATATGGGCGCTATTCCAGAAAGCTTATTTGAAAGCGAAATGTTTGGTCATTTAAAAGGGGCATTTACAGACGCTAAAGAAAACAGGGTTGGCCGTTTTGAAATGGCAGAGCAAGGCACGTTATTTCTGGATGAACTTGCCAATATCCCGATGGCTCAACAAGCTAAGTTATTAAGAGTATTAGAGGAGAAAAAATTTGAAGTAGTCGGAAGTAGTAAATCACTGAGCGCGGATGTACGTATTATTTCAGCCACCAACTGTGATTTGGCAAAAGCTATTAGTGAACAGCAATTTAGACAAGATTTATTTTACCGTTTAAATACCATTCAACTACGTATACCTTCATTGCACGAACGTATTGAAGATATTGAGCCTTTAGCCCATTATTTTTTACAACGCTTTAGTGCTAAATATAATATTGTCGCCCCTGAGTTATCATCGGATGCTGTTAAAAAGTTACAACAGTATACTTGGCCGGGTAATATTCGTGAGCTAAGCCATCTTATGGAAAAACTACTTTTTACCTGTAAAAAATCGGTGATAGGTGGACGAGATTTATTACTTGAGGATATTCATCCTTCAGCAAGTGAACTTGATGAGAATAGAGGTGATAAACTCGCTAATTATTCGTCATTATCTTTAAATGAAATAGAAAAAATATCAATGATCGGCCGTTTGAAACATCATCGAGGTAACGCCACAGAAACGGCCAAATCTTTAGGGTTAAGTCGCAGTGGCTTTTATCGTCGTATGGGTAAACACGGCCTTGACTAATCAACAACGAAAACAAAAAAATGATCATAGCTTGCTAGCTCTGTTTTTGTGCTTGCCTTGTTTGCTTATAACAACCGTAGCACTTTATATAGCCAATGTGTCTGCTTATTTAATTGCTTTTATACTTATTATTTTGGCGTTAATTGCTGTTTTTATTGTTGTCATTTCTGAGCAACGTTCTCAGCAACAAATAAGAACCTTGGCCAATATTTTGGAATCAATGATTGATGGCGATTATAGTTTGCGTGGCCGAGAGCAAGAAAATAAGGCTTTTCAAGAACTACTCACTCTCGTTAATAACCTCGCAGACACACTGGCATTAAGTAAAATTGAAGCGAAAGAGAGTCGGCAGTTACTTGAGCGAATAATGCAACAAATGGATGCAATGGTTTTAGCGGTTGATGAACAAGGTCGGATTGTATTGGCAAATGATTCGGCCCAAAAATTATTACAAATAGATATGTCTCAACACGCTCATTTATTGCTGACAAGCCTAGTGATAGGGAAAGTTATTAGTGAAGCACAAAGCGGTATTATTGATTTTGAACAACCCCAGCTTAGTGGTGAACACTTCCTTTTTAAAGAATACTTTTTAAGTGAAGGCAAGCAACATCAACTCTTTTTAATCACCTCAGCACAACGATTATTATTAGAAAAAGAACGAAAATCTTGGCAAAGTTTATTGCGTGTTTTAAGTCATGAAATGAACAATTCTTTAACACCTATCTCTAGTATTAGCCAATCGATAAGTTCTAAATTACAAGATGGGCAGAAAGCCTTAAATCGCGAGTCTTTATTAACGGGGGTTGATATTATTAACGAACGAGCAAGTTCGCTTAGTTCCTTTATTGCCAGCTATAGTCAGCTTTCTCACTTGCCTGAACCCAATAAAAGTAGATTTGCCTTGCAAGGCTTTATTAGCCATTGTATTGCGCTTTTTAATGATTGTCGTATTCTATTTCCAGATAATTCTATTGATTTAGAGCAGGTAAATATTTACGCAGATAAAGCTCAGCTTGAGCAAGTCTTTATAAATGTCTTTAAAAACGCCAAAGAAGCCATGCAGAGAACTCGTAGCACAGATAAAATTATTGAAGTGTTTTGTCATGAGGATGAAAAATATTTTCACATTCACGTCTGTGATTCAGGTAGCGGGATAGCTAACAAAAATAACTTATTTGTCCCTTTCTATACGACAAAACCACAAGGCAGTGGTATTGGCTTAACGTTATGCAAACAAATATTATTTAATCATGATGGACTTTTATCCTTAAAAAACAGAGAAAATGTCGCAGGAGTTGAAGCTGTCATATCGCTTCCTAAAGGTTGATACGATAAATTATCAACTACACTCGATATTTACCAATATTACCGTTTAGATATTTCTAGCAATGCTTTGGTTAATATTATAGAGCTTTTTTTCATCAAGCTCATAGGTCCACTCCAGTGCTTTAACTAACATAGCTTGGGCCATCTCCATTTTTTGTTGCTTTATGTAAATACGGTATAGTTCCATATAGGCTTGGTTTAAATAGGGCGCTTTCTTCAATGCTTTTTTAAAGTGTCTTTCTGCTTGTTTAATATCATTGTTTTGTGTTGCGACATAAGCCTGAGTTAACGATTTATAGGGGCTAGGGTCGTCTAATTCTTCCATCTTACTTTGCAGAAAACTCACTTCTTCCATTCGCTGTTGAGACTTAAGTAGCATAATATAATTACTTAATAGTGCTATGTTTGGTTTTCCTCTATCTATACCTATTTTGTAGATTGCTTCTGCCGTTTTTACATCGCCAGCCCTACGATGAATAACGGCTAATAAATTAATTGTTTCGATATTTTTAGTGTCATATTTATAGGTGGTACTAGCATACATAAAGGATTTCGCTAAATTTTTATCAGCTAAAGCGTCAGCAGCTATATTCTTATAATACATAGCTACAAAGGTATTATAAGAAAACGTTCCTCCTCTACGATTATTTTTATTTGGGAAGTAATCAATGGTTATACCGGAGGGAGAAAAATAGAAAAAGTTATCATCAGCAACAAAAGAAGGATCATAAATTACTGTTTGTACATGCGAAGATGACAAAATAACATCTTCTTTTTTAGAAAAAATCGGTAAGGTATACACATTACGATATGAGAAATACAACCCCAAAAGCTTAGCATAAGCAGTTGTTAAAATGGCCAAACTCATACAGTTACCTTTATTAAGACGCATTACGGTAGTGGCATTATATGTTTCACCATAATAGGTAAAATTGGCCATGTTCTCGTTAAGTATCTGATAGAGTGCTTGGTGAGGTTCATAGCCCGTAGCTACTTTTTTCTCAAAATCTATTTTTACTTTTTTCTGTTGGTCTTGCGTTAGGTAAAACAGCTCTTGCTCATTTAATGGCGCTATTTTTGTTTGTTCAAATAAGTTGTAATTAATAGGAATATTGATGTGTTGTTTAATATCAGATTTTGAGCCATCTATAGATGTAGTTGAACAGGCTGAAAAACAAAAGATAATATCAAAAGTAAAATTATTTTTATGCGATGCATTTGTCATCCTTAACATTCGGGTATAGTTATCTCGTCTTGCCACGGGATAACTTAACTACGAAGAGCTCTGTACTTAAATTAACAGAATAATAACTTATAATAAAGTGCTGTTGAAAACTAATCATTACACGTCACTTTTATCGTTCCGTTTAACTACACGCTATGCTTTATCGATGCTAATTATAAGTTGGGCGGTGTAGATGCATAAAGATTAAAGTTGGCTAGCGTTTTTTTTCGCAGATTAAATCAACAAAACACTCCTCATTTGCTATAATCGATACACTTAATTGCAATACCTAATAAAACGTGGATTTTTCACGCTTTTTTTATATTATTTCTAATCTATGCTTAACCGTATTATTAGTGATAATTCCTTATACGGAGTTTATATAGTTTCATGAGAAAGTTGTTATCTTCACCTGTTAATATGCCCTTGTCTGATGCTGAAAATCAGGTTTATCAAAATGCCCTTAAATATGTCACGCCATTGAGCCTAAATTTAATGGCGGTTAAAGTGACACATCGTCCAGATGATTTTCTGGGCTGGTGTGGCGAGTTGGCCCGACTATGTCGTGAAGAACTTAATAAGGATCTTTTAGAAGATGAGCAACTTTTACCGCTTAAGAAGCTACAAGATATTCTTGAAGCTGGCTTTACGCTTAGTCAGTTTAAAATGGCTAGAATTGCTCCTTGGCCAATATTTGCCAGTTTTATTGAACAACAAAGCACGATTCATGCTTTAGATGAACGTTTACGTTTATTGAATTATCTTGACGAAATTCGCCAACAACCTTTAGCAGACTTAATTGTTGAAGACCGTTTAGCTTTTTCTGGTAAGCACACAACTCAGCATGACTACAGCATTTATAATTTTGATGTTGAATGGTTTGCGGGCACTAAAGGTGCAAAAGTTTTTCATACCTTGCTTGAGCAGTCGCCAGAAAAGTTTGATGCAGCATTAGCGCACATTCCTTTAACTGGAGAAGTAAGTCATGCAAACTACCAAAGTTTTGTTAACGACTTCCAACAAATTTTTAAAGAATATACGCAAACAAAAGCCCAAGGCGAAAAAGCGCCTTTAGCTGTAGCTACACGTCTATTAGCGATGCGCAGACCGGATCAATTTATTGCATTAAATAACAATAAAATTGATATTCTTTGCCAAGGCTTATCGATTGCTAAACTAAAAAACACAGATTTTTCATCTTACTGGCATGACATGATTGGTACTATGCGTACTTTTGCATGGTGGCATCAAGCACAACCAGAGATAGCTGAAGCAAACAGTGATGTAAGTGAGGGCGAAGAAAGCGCTCAAGATGAAGCTACTGGCAACAAAGAGAATCGTGAACTTATTCTTTGGAAAAATCGTGCGGTATTAATTGATTTGTTTTTATTTGCTGATGCTGACTTAGCACCAAATTCAAACTACATTAAGTTACGTGAAAAAATGCTTAATAAAGCGAAGTCGAAGTCAAAGGCGACGCCTAAAAAACGTAGTAAAGAGTCAGCTGAAATATTAGTGGACAAAGCGCTTACCTCAGAAGATCTTCCAGCGTACTTGCAGGGTAAACGTGACTCAATTATTATTCAGGTTAAAAATGGTAAAAGTGTTGAACAAGCTATCGGTTTAATGCGCGCAATTTTTGGCTAATTAATCGCTATTTTCATGCTCAATTGATCGGAATCAACTAAGGTCCATTCAAATTTGCAGCTAACTCATTTAGGGCGTATTTTAACGTTAAGTTAAATTACGCCTTTGAGTTTTTATGAACACCGTTAATCTTAAACCTTCGACCAAAACTGACGATTCTTTATATTATAAAGAACAAAAGAATGAAGTCTCCTTATTTGAATATGCCTATCACCATCAATTACCCGTATTAATTAAAGGGCCAACAGGTTGTGGTAAAACGCGTTTCATTGCCCATATGGCAGAAAAACTCAATAAACCCCTTTATACTGTTTCTTGTCACGATGACTTAACCGCTGCTGATTTAGTAGGTCGCCATTTAATTGGTCCCAACGGCACCTATTGGCAAGATGGTCCGTTAACAAAGGCTGTTCGTGAAGGCGGCATTTGTTATTTAGATGAAGTCGTTGAAGCACGCAAAGACACAACCGTTGTATTGCATCCATTAGCTGATGACCGTCGCGTATTACCCCTTGAACGCACCGGTGAGTTAATAGAAGCCGCCCCCGGTTTTATGCTGGTTGTTTCTTATAATCCCGGATACCAAAATATATTGAAAGGTATGAAGCCAAGTACACGTCAGCGTTTTGTGGCACTGCGCTTTGAATACCCTACTGCGGAATTAGAACAAGAAATTTTAATTAAAGAAGCAGGGGTTGATCCCCATTTAGCTTTTAAATTAGTTGAACTTGCCCAAGCTTTACGTCGTTTAGAAAAAAACGATCTCGATGAAGTTGCTTCAACACGTTTGTTAATCTATGCAGCGAAAATGATTTCAAGTGGTATGAATCCTATCGAAGTTTGTCGTTGTTGTTTAGCCGAACCATTATCAGATGATATTGATACGGTTAATGCTTTAATGGATGTTGCTAGAATTTACTTTGATGAGTAACAGCGTTATTACTTCAAAAACTTCAGAACTTCGCGAGGTTAAAGTAGCTGACAATATGGTTAATAAAAGACTGCCGGGTGATTTAGCCATGTGGTTTTTTATTCTTGCTGAACTTACTGTCTTTGCTATATTTTTTATTGGCTTTGCTATTACTGAGCAATTACATAGTGATATGTTCATTGCGAGTAAAGCTAAGCTTCACCCGATTGCGGGTTTAATTAATACGATTGCCTTAATCACCAGCAGCTTATTTGTTGCTTTATCTGTTCGAGCTATTCATCTTCATCAAGTTAAACAATCAATTAACTTACTCGTCATTTCACAAGTTATTGCCTGTATTTATTTAGCAGTAAAAATTTGGGAATATCAGTTTCTCTTCAATATAGGCATTGATATAGAGACAAATACTTTTTTTACTTTGTATTTTCTTATTACCTTCTTCCATTTTATGCATGTACTTTTAGGTATGGTTATTCTGCTTATTATTGGCGTAAATGCTAAGAAAGGTGCTTATCAAGAGGACGTCTCTGGCTTTGAATCGGGTGCAAGTTATTGGCATATGGTTGATATGTTATGGATTATTTTGTTTCCACTTATCTATGTTATTTAAAGAGGCGGTAATGACACTATGATCACTTTGAAACAAACAATTATAAGTTGGCTACTTTTAATTATATTGACCTTTAGTTCAGTTTATATCGGACAGGTTATAAAATCCCCAGAGTACTTAATTGCTTTTGTATTATTAATTGTTTTCCTTAAAGGGCAGCAAATTACCGATGTTTTCATGGAACTTCGCACAGCGCCTAAAATGTGGCGGATATTATTACTTGGCTATGTATTTATAATTCCTGCTGTTATTTGTGTAATTTATCTTTTGTAGTGATGTTTAAGGCGTTGGGCGGTCTATTCAGATTAATCATTGAGCTAAACAATAGTGTTACTTTTAGTTAAGAGAGGTTTATATGAAAAATTCAGTTGAGCAGTCATCGAACCAACACCATTCAGCCAAAGATGGCCGAGATGCTATTATTTATCAATCGTTATTTTTGATGAATTTATTACTTATACCTGGCCTGTCTTTTTTAATTTTAATATGGTTATTTATTAAAAAAAAGCACCAGAAAGGCTGGCAATGTATTCATCTATACCGCTCCATTCAATTGTCTATTTTAGCCGGCTTTTTTATTATCGTAATTCCGCTTGTTGTCTTACTAACAACTGATGCTTTTGAAGTGTCTTTAATGGTGATGATCATTTACTTTGTTACTATGCATGCCGCTTTTGTTTTGCTGGGAATGCTAAATGTTTCTAGGGCAATGGCGAAAAAACTTCCACTTTTTTGATATAACGCATACTTACCTTTTTTTTAGTCACAAATTATTACACATTCTTTAAAACTTGATAGAAATCAAGTCTCCTTATTTAAGAGCGGTTTATTATCCTCAAGCTTTATTATCGTTTTTACTAAGGAAAACACCATGTCAGAGCGTTTTACTAAAGGCATGGCTCGGAATATTTATTATGGAGGAAGCGTATTCTTCTTCTTAATATTTCTAGCTTTGACCTACCACACCACCAAAGTGATGCCTGAAAGGGATCACCGTGAAAATATTACCGAAGCTGTTGCTCACGGTAAAGAACTTTGGGAAGAGAATAACTGTATCGGTTGCCATTCATTAATAGGTGAGGGGGCTTATTTTGCACCTGAACTCGGTAATGTTTATAAACGCCGTGGCGGTGAAGCGGGCTTTAAAGCCTTTTTAAATGGTTGGATGAAAGCTCAGCCGTTAAATATCCCTGGCCGTCGTCAAATGCCAAACTTTCATCTTAGCGATAAAGAAATTGATGACTTAGCAGAATTTTTGAAGTGGACGTCAGAGTTAGATACTAATGACTGGCCACCGAATATTGAAGGATAATGCGATGAACACTTTAAAATATCAATCTCAAGCGGTCGCAAAACCTTATTTCATTTTTGCATTAATACTCTTTGTTGGCCAAATTCTATTTGGCTTAGTTATGGGGTTACAATATGTTGTTGGTGACTTTCTTGCTGGCGCAATTCCTTTTAACGTAGCACGTATGGTGCATACCAATCTACTAATAGTCTGGCTATTATTTGGGTTTATGGGGGCTGCTTATTATATGGTTCCAGAAGAATCTGAAACTGAACTTTATAGTCCTAAATTAGCTATTATCTTGTTCTGGATATTTGCCGCCGCAGGTGTTGCAACTATCTTAGGATACCTATTAGTCCCTTATTCAACTTTAGCTCACTATACGTTAAATGAATTATGGCCAACGATGGGACGTGAGTTCCTTGAACAGCCTACTATCACAAAAATTGGTATTGTTATTGTTTGTTTAGGCTTTTTGTTTAACTTAGGTATGACTATTTTAAAAGGCCGTAAAACAGCTATTAACATGGTGTTGATGACAGGTTTAATTGGTTTAGCCGTATTCTTCTTATTCGCATTCTATAATCCAACTAACTTAGCACTTGATAAGTACTTTTGGTGGTTTGTTGTTCATTTATGGGTAGAAGGTGTATGGGAATTAATCATGGGCGCAATTTTAGCTTATGTGTTGATCAAAATAACAGGTGTTGACCGAGAAGTTATTGAAAAATGGTTGTATGTCATTATTGCAATGGCGTTAATCTCAGGTATTTTAGGTACAGGTCATCATTTCTACTGGTTAACTACTCCAGAATATTGGCAGTGGGTGGGCTCTGTATTCTCAGCAATAGAACCTTTACCATTCTTTGCGATGGTATTGTATGCCTTTAACATGGTTAATCGCCGTCGCCGTGAGCACCCTAATAAGGCTGCGACACTCTGGGCATTAGGCACGTCAGTAATGGCATTCTTAGGTGCAGGTGTTTGGGGCTTCTTACATACATTAGCACCAGTAAACTACTATACCCATGGTTCACAAATTACTGCTGCTCATGGTCACATGGCTTTTTATGGTGCTTATGCGATGATCGTAATGACAATTATTTCATATGCTATGCCTAAGTTACGTGGTATCGGTGAAGCTAATTGTAATCGTGCCCAAGTACGTGAAATGTGGGGATTTTGGTTGATGACTGTTGCTATGGTTTTCATCACATTATTCTTAACAGGTGCTGGTGTATTACAAGTGTGGTTACAGCGTATACCAGAAAGTGGTGAAGCGTTAAGTTTTATGGTAACTCAAGATAAACTTTCAATATTTTATTGGCTACGTGAAATTGCCGGCGTGTTTTTCTTAATTGGTTTAATTTCCTTTATCTCAAGCTTTTGGGTGAAAGAAAAAGTAGCTAGCTAAGTACTAGTATATGTTGGTATTAATCAACAGAAAATGAAAGCCGGTTACTGAAAAGTAACTGGCTTTTTATGTTCAGGATGGTCTTTCTCATACATCCTGTTTTTCTAGGCATTAGTGTATCTCTGTACGTCTACGTTATGTCGTGATGCTGTGACTGCATGGATGCAATAAGTAGAGTAACGCAGGAGCAGTAACCGAGATGGCAAGGAACGACGATGTTCACAACGGTATGGCCATTTCTAGGCATTCATATAGTCACATGGTCTTGATACTCCTTGATGTCGATGTAAGAGTCGATAATGGTATTTCTTAGACAGGCTGTCCTTCAAGGCGTTTGTCCATCATTGCACGCCAATAGTCATAGTTTGTTGATACGAAAATAGCAGGCATAAAAAAACACGAGGCTGATATAATCAATCTCGTGTTTTATTTAATAGACCTATGGTCTAACCGTTATTTTTTGTAGCTAGAAGCAATGTTATCCATGCGTTCATTAGCATTAGCAACAGATGTTTTAACACCTTCTATTGTTTCTGTATTCATTGTTTGCTGACTTTTTACATCGGCAACTTCATCCGTTAAGGCATTAACTTTATTAGTTAGTGTATCAACCTTTTGGTTTAGGCTACTTACACTTGCTTCTAAAGCGTCAGTGTTAGCACAGCCTGTTGCCGTCATGATAAGTGCTGCTAGAGCAATAGTTTTAATTAACATAGTGTTTTCCCTTTTATTATATTTAAAAGACAAGTATGGCATAATATAATAAATTTATTACACATTATTTATTAATATTTACTTGGTTGATTTGTGAATAACTTCTTCAATTTTATTGGCTAATAAATCAATTTTCACTTCGAGTTGCTTATTATGATCAAGTATTTCTTTATTTTGTCGGCGCAATTCTCTATTTTTAACGTCTGTGTTAGAAAATCCAAAAAAACGATTAATGAACTGCGCGCCAATAAAACTCATTAATCCAACACCAATATAGAACATACACATAACAACGACCCTGCCACCTGTAGTTACAGGATAGTAATCACCATAACCTATGGTACTAGAGCTCACTTGTAGCGCCCAGAAAGCATCATTATATGTTTTTATATTGGCCGTAGGTGCGGGTAATTCGAAATGCAGTAACAGTTTCGCTGCTCCAGCCATAATCAAATAGAGTGTCAATATTGTTAAGATTAATATATATCGAGATTTATAATTCTTAATACCAAATTCATCGATAGTGTAATGTTTAAGTCTATGGCGCATCATCATAATGTTTATAATTTCATTTTTGCAGTTAACTATTATTGTTTTGCGTAACATGTAGAATTAAATCATCCATTAATTTACGCTTTATTTCAAGTTGTTGTTCAGGAGAAAGGCCGTATTTTAAGGCTAATATTTGGTAATCATCTTGTCCTAAACTTACGGTTAAACGAGGTCGTTTAGGTCTTTTATTCGTTGGTAGGCCAAGAATATCACGAATTTGGTCTGATGGACTCAGACCGGCATGTAATGCTTGAGTACGAATTGCTAATTGAATTTTTTCATCCATATCAAAAGCAACTTGCACCGCCTTGACTGCTTGAATTGAAGATTGCCATTTTTCAGGTAATTTTCTGCTCACAAATTAGCTCCCCGGGAAAATATCGATAATATCAGAAGTTGGACGGTATAACGTAATAAATAAGTCGGTATCACCATCTTGCCATACTTCAATATCAATACCGCGCGATTGCTCTTCATCAAGTAAGCTATAAAGTTCAAATTGCTCGCCTGCTTCATTTCCTTCATAGGCGCTTAAACTTTCACTACGATTATCTCTGCGGTGAAAATAACCTACTTTTGCAAAAACTTGTTGCTGGTATTGTGGACTACTCCAGCCTGATGTTAATAAAGAATCTGACTTTCTCTCTAGAAAGGCTTCACCAGGTTCATCAAATACGGTGGCAAACTCATCTAAATCGAACAGTGATTCGATATCTTGGTGCTGAATTTTAAGAGCAAATTTAAGGTAAGTTTTATCATCACTTTCGATGGTTAAGTAAAGCTCAAGGTTGTTCGCACCTTGTAAAACCCATTCAGTTTGTGTGTTACTTTCAAATTCGTAGCAGTTAATGGCTGATACTTGAAACTGTTGTTTACGTAAGGACTCAGGTAAGGCGAAACTGTCGGTCAGCACAATAATATCTTTAATCTTTAACTCTTCAGCTGAGTTAACTTGGCGTTCGTCTTCTTTCTTTTTAAATAGTCGCTTTAGAAAACTCATATTCAGATCCCAAAAATCCGCCTAGTTGTTGGGAGGAAAACAGCTAGGCGGTTAAAACGGTATTCGTTAGTCAATAATGGCTAACGAGCATGTGTGTTACTTTTGTTTAGCTTTTAAACGGTCTAATACTGAATTCGCACTATTATCTGTGCCACCAATACCGGCTTGCTTAAGTTGAGCAGCTAATGAATTATCTGAGTTTTCAGATTCTAACACTTCTGCCGCTTTCATTTGATCATCAAATTTCTGCTGTTTAGCTTTAATGCGTTCTAAAGAATCTTTAGCATTTAACAGCTTAGAATTACTTGATGAAAAGTTATCTGTGATTGCCGATGTTGCTTTTTGAACACTTTCTGTCGTTTTAACCATAGAAAGTTGACGCTTATATTCACCTACTTGGCGCTCACTTTTCTTCACTAGTTCTTTTAAACGATTAGCACTACCTGAAAAACTATCAAGTGCTTGTTGTTGAGATGCTAGATCATTTTCCAAGTTAGAAATTTTTTCAGCAACAGCTAATGCTAACGTTTCATCACCTTTTTCAAGAGCTTGTACTGCATAGCCTTCGTGCTCAGTGACTTCGCGCTTTAAACGGTCAACTTCACGGCTTGATGACATTTGTTGAGCCATAACACCAGTAAGGTCACGTTTAGCTTTAGTTAAGTGATTTTCTGAATCACGAATCTCTTGTTCAAAAATACGGGTAGCGTTTGAATCAACAATTGATTCTCCAACTTCTGAAGCGCCACCTCGAATTGCGGTCATTATCTTTTTAAAAATACTCATAGTTTTTTCCTTAGGGTGGTTAATTAAATTAGGTACTCGCCCATATCATCTATAATTTCCATCGCGTTATTACTTAAAACGCCTAATTCGTGTTCAATATCATGAAAAGACGAATTAATAGATAGGGCACCAAAAATTACGTATTTATCACCAATTTTTGAAAATGATGATAAAGGCATCGGAATATTCATTTCTAACATGCTTACGTGCATGTCTTGAAGGTATTCAGGTTTTACTTCTTCTACGCCCCATAAGTAGGTGATACATAGTATTTGATCATCGGTTACAGAAACAAAAATTGGTAATTCTTCACGGTCGATAACAGTAATTTGTAAAACGTCCACTTCGCCTGAAATAGGCTGACAATCAAAAACCATCCCGGTTTCAGAATTGTCCGCTAAGCTATTTAAGTGATCAGCAATTTTATGAATGTTCATGTGATTCCTTAGTCTGTATTTTTCGTTAATAAATCTAAAAGTAAATATCTCTCAGACATATTATGTCGTTGAGGTAAATTTAGCACTTTGACATAATATGTCAAGAGCCGATTTGCATTATTTGTTATTTATTTGTCATTCTTGTAAATAAGCATTGTTCAAACCTTGTTGATCGCGCCATGCTTTTTGATGTAATTGATAAATATTATGGCTACCTAAATAGTTAATAGGAACATCTGCTTGGTTCTTATAAAAGCTTTTCGAAAATTCGAATGAATTAATCACCATAGGTAGTGTTAGCCAATGATGTTCAATTGGTAATTTTTCTAAAGACTGTAAACGGTTAAGGGGGCTAGCACCACGTTTTGACGCTATCGTCCAACCCCATTCGCCAAAGCTTGGCACATTATCGTGATATTGCTGAACGTGAGCGAATTTAGCCGCTTTTACTGTTTTTCCAATCGCAATAAAAGCATCTTTGGCATGATATGGACTTGCCGATTGTATGCCAATTAAGCCGTCACCCGCGAGCAACTGATGTAAGCGCGCATAAAAATTAACAGAATAAAGTTTATTTAAATCAGGGTGGCTAGGATCAGGTAGGTCAACAATAATGCTATCAAAGGTTTGCTGTTGTTTTAACAAGTTATCAATCGCTAAAAAGGCATCTTCATTAATAATTTTTACCCTAGGGTCTTGTAAACTTTTCTGCGTTAACTGATTAAGTTGAGCCGCCAACGATGGTGATAACTTTTCGGTAGGATCCAAAAATATTTGCATTAATTCGGCGTCTAAATCAATTAAGGTGACTTTTTTGGGCGACCACTGCAAGACATCACGTAATGCTAATCCATCACCACCGCCAATGATTAATATATTGTCATGTCTAGCAGAACCAGCCATAACAGGGCTGACTAAATAACTGTGATAAATAAACTCATCAGCAGACGAAAATTGTAAACGGCCATTAAGATAAAAATTAATCACACTTGGCTGCTCTGCTCCCATATGTCGTTGGGTAAAGTTGAGTTGTTGATAGCGGGTCTTATCGGTATAAACAACTTTATCTAAATAGAGCAAGTTACTCATTTGATTTAACCAGCTATTACCAGACTGATAAATAACACCAATGGCGATCAATAATAAAATATGAAGTGAAACTAAGGTTTTTCGCCAGGTGAGTTTATCCCAAAAATGAAAGATAAAAATACCACCGACAATTAAGTTTAAGGCAGCAGTTAACGCACTGGCTTTACTGATATCAATGGATAATAAAAAAATAACCCAAATTGCAGCACCAATACCCGCGCCAACATAATCGGCGCCATAAATAGTGCCTAGGTTATTTTTTAAATGTTTTTGGTGAATTGATTCTCTAATACGTGCGATAAGGGGAATTTCCATACCAATGAAAAAACCTAAGATGAAACCAAAAAAATAGGGACTATTAAAAGCGAGCTGCGATAGTTGTTTTAAAAATCCACCCTGGGGCATAGAGTCGGGTGGCAAATTAAAGGTGTCTGCTAATACCTGTGGAAACGTTTGAGTGAGTGCTATTAAGCCACCAATAATTAAAATTGAGCTGCAACCTAAAAACGCGATGGTAAGCTCTAACCAAACAAAACCTTTGAATGCACAAGTGATCTTGCGTGCGGCAAAAGCACCTAAACCCATAGCGACAATCATCAAGCCTATCATGGCATAAATAGTACTTTCCATCGCGCCTAAGACACGACCAGCATAATGGGATAAAAGGTATTCATAGATTAAACCACAACCAGCTAAAACGGCCATGGTTAAAATAAGCAGTGTATCGTTCCAAAATAATTGTTTTTTATTCATAGTTATAAAGTACCTAGCACCATCAAATAAGGTCAATGGGTAATACTGTTCTTCCTGAAGATAAAAAAGCTTTAAGTGCTTATGCCCTTAAAGCTTTTTTGGTAAAAGAGGGGAAGGTTATGACATCAATGCGGTTAAAATGAGGGCAATTGAAATACTCGTTGCCATTTCAACACAAGCAACGCCTATATTTTGTTGTTGATCAACTTCTTCAACTAAATTAATTCCCCACAGTACAATACGTTTGGCAATGGCTGTTAATATTGCGACTAATAGAGTCATCACGACCGCAAATACAAACCAAGAGATTAAATTGTAAAATAAAGTTTCAGGTGAGTACGTAAGAAAGTGACTCGCTGCGGTAACGGCTAAAGCGGTACTAATTAATTGGCCAGCATAACGTATAGCAATTGCGGTTTGTCCACGTGTAAATGCTTCTTGTAAGCAATCACCTTGATTATTTTTTGCGTATTGGCGCTCTTTTAAGCGGGTAACTAATAATAAAATAGCTTGAGAGATAATAAAGCCGGCAATGATGGCAATAAAGGTATCAACGTCTAAACCATGCACCCAAAGTAAAACCGCGCGAATGATGATAGCCGTCGCAATGGCACCTGCAGCATCAACAATACCTATGGTTAAATTTTCATTGAGAATTTCTTGTGTTTTATTGATGTGTTGCAGTGATAATTTATCATGGATAACACGTCCAATTTTTATCAGTATCAAGCCTAATGTGCCATAAGCGAACATGCCAACAAATTCCATCCAGTAGCTTGGCGCATTTTCACCACTGATTGCACCTGTAAGAACAATACCTAAGGCGGCAACACTCCCTGCGACACTGATGCCAAAAGCAAAGTTATCTTTTTGTGCTAACTCTTGCGTAGAGTTAACTTTAGCCGATAAACCTGAAATAAAACGCATTGCACCTAATAAAACAATCGCAATAGAAATATCAATAACTAAGTAAATTAATAAATCTTGATTTAGGGCAGTAATTTCAAAAAATGTATTCATGTTAATTCCTATATCCTACTCGTTATTTGCCGCGTCTAAAGCTGCGAGATGTGGTGCTTTTGCTGTTTCTAAAGCTGGAGCTTTTTGAGTAGCTAGACTTCTTTGCGTATGAACTATTGGTACTAAATCGCTTTGCACTGGTTTGTGCCGTACTACTTTGTTTAGAAAGGCTAGATGACCCCGTCCGACTTTTACTGTAAGTACTGTTATATTTTTGACCGCGGCTTTGAAATGATTTTTTTGTACGGGTATCTAAATCATTTTGTTTTTTTAATTGGCTTGGTGAACTATAGCGAGTTCGGCCGTAATCATTATAATAACTGTAGTTTCTTGAACGACCCCAATCATTATATGAAGTGCGGCGAGAACCAAATACATCACCCATCATTGAATACATGCCATACCATGCCCAAAAAGACATACCATTGCTTCCTTGCGTCCAACTACCATAACTTGGATTGCCAATTAACTGTTCTCCGGTACCAAAGTCCTGAGCATTATTGGCTTGTTTGCTTTGTGCTTTTGATAACGAGTTAACGCGCGGCAAAACCCCATCAGACATGTCAGCAAGCACATTGAGTGGATCGCTTAATGCGTCGGAGTAAAGTACTGGGTCAGCGGCAAGATAAATGTTAACCAGTTCATTGAAGATATCTTCTTTACTGGCAAACATACTTGGTTGATTTTTAATGGTTGCTAAACGGTCAAGTAGCGACAAATACATTGGACCTTTTGTCGTCGCATCTTTGTTAAATTCGTTAATTAATTGCGTAAGATGAGGTTTTTGCTGTTGAAGTTTTTCAGCATATTGATGAATTAAACTGGCATTACGTACCTGACCATCCGTTAAGGCGTCAGCTAATTGTTGAATACGAAGCTCAGTGATTGGCGTTTGTTGTTTAATTTTTTCTTCGAAGGGATCAGAGCAACCGACTAAGAAAATAATCAAGCTTAAAAAAGCGTATTTGATGTGTTGCATTCCTGCCATAGTGTCCTCAAAAATGCTATTATTAACATATACTCAGGTTATTTGAGTACGAATTTGCTATCTATATGTGTAATATATATAACACGTTATTAATAGCATCATAGACATAATATGTCTATTAATTCGTGATTTCATTTGAAATTCTTCTTCCTTGTCTTTTGCATAGTTAACAAATGGGTCATTAAATGAATAAATCAACTCAGCTACCAAATATACTCTCCCTGCAACAGCAAAAAAGCACGCAATTGTTTAATCATCAATACCCCGGAGCAACCGCTAATTTGTCCAAGCAACAACTCGCTGATTTTCATCAAGCATTAATGGCAAGTGACTTTATATTAAACAGTGCATTGCAGTGCCCTGACATTGTGGTGTCTTTATTTTCAAGTGAACGTGTTTACCAAACTGACTGTCCCAATTATCAGCAAATGCTTACTGAGCTGATTGCCCCTTGTGAAAGTGAAGAGCAATTACATAAAATCTTACGGCAGTTTCGTTTACAAGAGATGGTTAATATTGCCGTTGCTGACTTGTTGTTTGATCTTGAATTAACCTTGTCGTTAGAGCGTTTATCCGAACTCGCTGACCAGCTTATTTTAGCCGCATTAAACTGGTTAACATTACTCTGCCAAGAAAAATGGGGCATACCCAACAGCAAAAATGGTGAGGTTCAACAACTATTAGTTTATGGGATGGGCAAGCTAGGTGGACGTGAATTAAATTTTTCTTCCGATATCGATCTTATTTTTACCTACCCAGAAATGGGAGAAACACAAGGTGCTAGGCGTAGTCTTGATAATCAGCAATTTTTTATTCGTTTGGCACAAAAATTAATTACTGCCTTACATCAAAAAACGGCCGATGGTTTTGTTTATCGCGTTGATATGCGTTTACGTCCTTTTGGTGAAAGTGGTCCGCTTGTTTTAACCTTTAATGCCATGGAAGATTATTATCAAGAGCAAGGGCGTGACTGGGAGCGCTATGCGATGCTCAAAGCGCGTCTTATTGGTCATGGCAAATATCATGACCAGCTTTCAACCATACTCAGACCTTTTGTTTATCGTCGCTATATTGATTTTAGTGTTATCGATAGCTTACGCCGTATGAAAATGATGATCGCCCAAGAAGTGCGTCGTAAGCAATTAAATAACAACATAAAACTGGGTGCAGGCGGTATTAGAGAAGTTGAATTTATAGTGCAAGTGTTTCAGCTTATTCGTGGCGGGCGGATAAAAGAATTGCAACACCGCCGCTTATTAACGGTGTTACCTATTTTGGTCGAGAAAGAAGTTATTACCGCTGAGAATGAAGCCGTGCTGACCGATGCTTATTGTTTTTTACGACGAGTAGAAAATATTATTCAAGCGTTAAATGATCAACAAACTCAGACCTTGCCAGATAATACCTTGGATCAAATGCGTTTATTATGGGCACTTAATCATAAACAATGTCAAACATGGCCAGACTTTCTTGAGTTTTTAGCGTTAAAAATGAACAGCGTTCATCAGGAGTTTTGTGCACTTATTGGCGAAGAGAGTCCAAATCATCAAGCGAAAGATCAGCATTGGACAGCATTGTGGGACAGTAAATGGTCAGATGAGGAGAGTGTTGCTTGGATCGAACAGGTCAGCTTCTTCGTTGATGCTAAAAAAATATGGAGTTTGCTCGCTGAATTTAGAGCTGAGATGGAAAAGCGCAGTATCGGTAATCGAGGGCGTGGCGTACTTGATAAATTAGTACCCGTTTTAATGTGGCACATACAGCAAGAGCATAGTGGTCACTTTACGCTAGAGCGGGTCTTAATTATTTTTAATAAGATATCAACGCGTACCGCCTATATTGAATTATTATTTGAAAATGAAGGCGCATTGAAGCACCTCATTAAACTGTGCCATCAAAGTAGTTGGATCGCAGAGCATATTGCCAAGTATCCGATATTATTAGATGAATTAATCGATCCTAAATTGTTACACAATCCGCCAGAGCTGAGTAGTTATTCTGCTGACTTAAGACAAGCAATGTTGCGGATACCTGAGGATGATCAGGAGGCACAAATGGACATGTTAAGGCAATTTAAGCAAGCCCAACACTTGCGAATTGCGACCGGTGATATTTGTGGGATCTTACCAGTAACTAAAGTTAGCGATCATTTAACCGCTCTTGCCGAAGCCATTATTGAAGAAGTTATTCATTTAGCTTGGCAACAGATGGCTCAGCGTTTTGGCGTGCCAGAGTCGACAGTTGGTGAAAACCATAAAGGCTTTTCTGCGATTGGCTATGGAAAAATGGGCGGTATAGAATTAAGTTATAGTTCCGATTTAGATTTGGTTTTTGTTCATAATAGTCAAAGTAATGAGGTTACTAACGGTTTAAAGCAGATCCCCGCTTCGCAATTTTACATGAAACTAGCACAGCGTATTATGCACATTTTTAATACACGTATGGCCAGTGGTATTTTATATGAATTAGATATGCGGCTACGTCCTTCTGGTAACTCTGGTTTGTTGGTCGTTCATGTTGATACTTTCGCACAATATCAGCGAGAAGAAGCATGGACATGGGAACATCAAGCGTTAGTCAGAGCTCGTACTGTATTTGGTAACCTTGAATTAGCTAATAAGTTTTCAGCCATAAGACAAGAAATACTGACTTGCGTCCGTGAACGAGCAAATGTCAGTGCCGATGTTTTAAAAATGCGTGCAAAAATGCGTGCGCATTTAGATAAATCAACATCGGCTGACACTGACATCAAGCAAGGCGAGGGTGGGTTAGTTGATATCGAATTTTTAGTCCAATTCCTTGTACTTAGCGAAAGTGCAAAGCACCCAGAGCTTTGCAAATATTCCGATAACTTGCATTTACTTAAAGGGCTACAGCACTGCGGAGTAATAAGTTCAGAGCAACAAAAGCAGCTAACGACTAGTTATTGCACGTTACGTGATTTTGGTCACCACGCGACCTTAAAAAATCAGCAGCAGTTATTGACTAAGGTGGACTTTGAAGTAATAGCTGAAAACGTTGCTGCTATTTGCCTGTCACTGTATGAAAAATCTTTATAGAAATGTCTGATAACTACAAAGACGTTATTATTTAGCGTCTTTGAGACTTTTGCGGTAATAAAATACACTCTTCATCTAGGTAGGGTATATCCAAATCAATCAGTACAATGGCTCGTTGCTGATGACAAAAATAGACCTTAATACCTTCGCGAAAGTGTCCTTCAACCGCTTTACCAACTTGGTAAGCTGTTTTGATGATTTCTTTATTAATACGAAAAGGGTCTTTGACCAAAAAATCTCTATTTAACCACCAAATAACTTCTAAACCCTCACTATTTGCATATTCTGAAAGTTTTTGAAAGAGTGTTTCACCTAAGCGAAATGGGTGGTTTTCATTGGTGCCACGCCAATTTTTTCGTAAGGGACGTGTGACCATGCGCCGAGCTTCTAGCAGTTTGACAATGTCACCCGTTGGCTCTTGCAAGTAAACTATATTATTGCGAATTTTTGGACCTGAACTGCCATCGTCACCATGTAAGTTGGCGTAAAAGCGAGATAAACCATCTGCCGCCGCATTGTTACTTTTTATTTTTGAAGTCGATGACTCTGATGCCAGAACGGCTTTATCTGCTGGTTTAATTGGCGCAACTTCTGCTGTTGCCTGGGTATCATCCGACAAAGAAGAAAATAGCTCTTCTTGGTTATCAAATAATAAAAAAGCTAAAGCAATTAGAATTGAACCAAAAATAATGTTGCGTAACCAAAAGTTCATATAAGGCTGTCTTAGTTATGAGGCCATATGGAAAATTCCAGTATGGTGTACTTATAATAAATACTACCATACTGAAAAGTTGTTATTTATACAATGCTGATGATTTCAACCATGACTTATTTGTAAAGTGAAGGGTCACCTTCATTAGGTCTTGTTTTAAAACGTCGATGTAACCACATATATTGTTCAGGCTTAAACATAATGGCTTTCTCTAGCTCTTGGTTGATGCGAATAACGTCAGCCTCGTCATTATCGGTAGGGAAATTCTCCATCATTGGCTTTATTTCTAAAGTGTATCCGCTGCCATCATCATTTCTGGTCGGTATGAGTATGTGACTTTGTACGTTTTTCTGGCGAGCAAAAATTAATGTACCCGTGGTTGTTGCTGCATCAGGTACAGCAAAAAAAGGCACAAATAAACTGCGATTTCGACCATAATCTTGATCGGGCAAATAAATACAAACTTCCTTATCACGTAGTGCCTTCATTAAGCCCTTAACGTCGCGCTTACCCAACATGTATTTATTGGAGCGGCCACGACCTCTAAACTGAAAAAATTCCATTAGTTGATTATTGTGGGGGCGATAAAAAACCACCGTAGGGTGTCCAGTACCCATGCCACGACAGTTAATTTCTACACTTAAGTAGTGCATGGTTAAGAGTAAAACACCTTTACCTTCTCGATGGGCTTTTTCTAGGTGCTCAAGGCCAACAATCTTTGTTTTTCGTCTAACTCGCCAATCTGGCCACCACCAGCCCATGCCGGTTTCAAATAAGGCGATGCCGGTATTTTCAAAGTTTTTCTTTAAAATACGGGTACGTTCTTGTGCCGACATTTCTGGAAAACATAGTTGCAAGTTTTTCATCGCAACCGTTTTACGACTTGAGCCTATTTTATACAGTAAGCGCCCGAGCATCCTGCCGAGCATTAATTGTAATTTATAAGGCAACCATGAAATGGTATAGAGAACAATTACCCCAAACCAAGTTAACCAATACTTAGGTAATAGGAAGGATATTTTAAAATCAGGTTGTAAAACTTTATTTTTACTCACGGGATGATGTCAACTCATTGAAATTCATGTGATACAATATTAACCATTATATCTGTATATCCATAAAGAGTTAAGAGGCATAGGATGAAAGTAGACATTCCCGCTTTTGAGCAAGCAAGTGTGTTGGTTGTTGGTGATATTATGTTAGATCGATATTGGTACGGTCCAACACATCGTATATCTCCAGAAGCCCCCGTTCCTGTTGTTAAAATTAATCAAGATGAACATCGCCCCGGCGGTGCGGCAAATGTTGCATTAAACATAGCTTCTATTGGTGGAAGAGCGACTCTTGTTGGCATTACTGGCGATGATGAAGCCGCTCAGCATTTGAAAAAAAAGCTATCAGCATTAAATATTAATTGTGAATTTGATCAACAAGCTAATATTCCCACGATCACTAAATTACGTGTGATGAGCCGAAATCAGCAGTTGATCCGCTTAGATTTTGAAGAGTCTCTTAGCGAAGTAAATAAAAAAGTACTTGAAGAAAAAGTAGCTGCTCAATTGGTTAATCATGACTTACTCTTGTTGTCTGATTATAGCAAAGGTACGTTATCTGAGGTTCAAAATTTAATTGCTATAGCTAAAAAGCAAGGGAAAGCTGTTTTAGTTGATCCCAAAGGTACCGACTTTGAACGCTATCGTGGTGCAACATTACTAACGCCCAATCTATCCGAATTTGAAGCTGTGGTTGGCGCATGTAAAACAGAAAATGATATTGTCACTAAAGGTCAGGCACTGTTAGTGCACCTTGATTTAGAAGCAATGTTAGTGACGCGCAGTGAACAAGGAATGACCTTGCTCCGTCGAGATCATGACGAATTCCATTTACCGACTAGAGCGCGTGAGGTCTATGATGTAACCGGTGCCGGTGATACGGTTATTGCGACACTTGCTTTGGCTATTGCAGCAAAAGCTGAATATACCCAAGCGAGTGCTTTAGCCAATATTGCTGCCGGTATTGTTGTTGGTAAATTGGGGACATCAACCGTGAGCGAGACCGAATTATTAGCTGAAATATCGACAGGGCAAGAAAGTGGTTTTGGTGTTGTCAGCGAAGAGCAATTAAAAATTGCGGTTAAATTAGCAAAAGCTCGTGGTGAAAATATTGTCATGACCAATGGCTGTTTTGATATTTTACATGCAGGCCATGTTTCGTATTTAGCCCATGCCGGTACTTTAGGCACTCGTTTGATTGTTGCTGTTAATGACGATGCTTCTGTAAAAAGATTAAAAGGCAGTGGACGACCGGTTAACCCTACCGACAGACGAATGGCAGTTTTAGCTGGTTTAGGCGCTGTTGACTGGGTAGTGAGTTTTTCAGAAGACACCCCTCAACGTATTATAAGCAACATTCTCCCCGATATATTAGTTAAAGGGGGGGATTATAAAGTTGAAGATATTGCTGGCGGTAAAGAAGTGATGGCCAATGGCGGCACAGTTAAAGTACTTAACTTTGAAGAAGGTATTTCCACGACCGATATCATCAACTCTATTCGTTTGAAGTAGTCTACCTATTTTAGCGGTATTATTAACTCGATTGATACTGAAGTAATAAAGTGAAGCAATGAAAAAGCAGCTATATTAGCTGCTTTTTTCTTTAGAGACATCAGTAACCTAAAGCGTATTAGCTCTCTAAGTAGTCTGTCGCTTTAACATTGAATTCAGCCAGTAAGTCATTAATCAAACGATTAATTTCTCCAGCCATTAAGGCAAAGTCTGCATCAAGTTTTGCTATAACGTCGTCACTATCGATATCGTCATTTTGTTCTTGTAAGACATCAAAAAACTTTAAACGCTTAATCGCTAGATCGTCACAAAGAATAAACGACATTGCTTCATCCCATTCAAGCGCTAATTTCACTACGTATTTATCAGCGTCTAAATGTGTTTTAATTTCATCGCTATCAAGATCTTGATTTTTAACACGAACTACCGCACCATCATCGCCTAAGGCATGAAACTCTGCTTCCATACCTAAAGTAAAGTTGTCTCCAATACTTTTCTCGTTTAACCAGTCAGTCATCAATTCATCAGGCGCTTTTTCTGGTGAAACACTTGTTACGGGTAAAGTACCAATAACTTTGCGCAACAAGGCTAATAAATCTTCAGCTTTACCGCGGCTACCTGAATTTACAACAATAAGGTTATGCTCAGCATTAATGTAAGCATGGGTATCGGTAACACGAGAAAACGCCCGAGGTAGTAGTTCAAAAATGATATCTTCTTTAAACTGTTCTCTTTCTTTTTTAGTTGCGCTGCGCGCTTGTTCAACTTCAAGTTGCGCAACTTTTGCTTCAATCATATCTTTTACAACGGGAGCAGGAAGAATTTTCTCTTCTTTTCTTGCGCAAACTAAAAGGTTACCGTTAGCGGCATGAACCGTTGAATGGCCATGTTTACCCAAAGCATTTACCCAACCAAAATGCGATTGCTCTGTTGACCCACAAGGGGTGAATAAATGTTCAGCTAAGTGTTTTTCTAATTGATCTTCTGATAATGCAAAAGGGCGAGTAAATGTGAAAAAGTATAGGTTTTTGAACCACATAGAAGTTTCCTGCGCCGCTGGAACACTAAGTGCACCGGCTGATAAATTTTAAAAGAGCAATATAGTAACTTAAATATCAGCTATTAGCACTCACTTGCAGAGTCTTACCGTTAAGATATCGCAATGAAGAATTTTTTAACGCATATCATTAAATTCAATATCATAGCTAAGACCTTGTCCAACCTCAGAATGTGCGACTATTGTGCCATTCAATGTGTCAGTAACTAATTCGTTAATGATATGAGTGCCTAAGCCTGTGCCTCCCGTACCACTTTTGGTGGTATAAAAAGGGTCAAATATTTGTGGCAATTTATTTTGAGGAACACCAACACCATTATCTTGGTAATGCAGATGTAGCCGTTCACCTTTTAGTTTTGCACTTATGGTAATCATGCCATTCTCTATACCATCAAAGCCATGGATAATAGAATTAATTATTAGGTTAGTAAATATTTGTGATATTGCCCCCGCATGGCAATAAATATCAATATTATCAACACAGTTTACGTTAACCGTATGTTTGGTTTTCTTTAATTTTGGCTGCAAAGATTGAATAATTTCATTTAGGTATTGTGCAACGTTAATCTTGCGTGTTTTATTACTCGTTTGATCAACAGCGACTTGTTTATAACTGGTGATCAAATCAGATGCGCGATTAAGATTGTTAAAGAGTAAATGTAAACTTTGGTCAGCATTTTTAGTGAAGTCATCTAATGAACGTTTGGTTAATTTTTGGTTGTCGACATCATTTTTTAATGAATTTAACAAATCTGATAAATAACTGGTTGAGGTAATACTGACACCAATAGGGGTATTAATTTCATGGGATATTTCAGCGGATAATTTTCCTAAAATAGCCATTTTTTCTGCATCAAGTAAACGTTCTTGCGCTTTTTTGAGTTCTAGAATCGAGTTTTTTAATTCTTGATTGGTCTTTGTTAAGGTTTGTTCTGTTTGGCTGCGGCGAATATTTTCTGCTTTTAACTGTTTTTGTTGCTCGATAAGTTCACGCTGTTGTTTATTCATTTCAAGCATGGTGGTACTTAGCGATGACGTTTTTTTAGCGACTTCTTGTTCTAATATTAAATTTTGATCGTCAAGTTTATGATTTGCCATTAATATCTCTTGCTTGGCGGTACTCAGTCGATTTTGATATTGCACCAGCTCATCGAGCAGATTGTTGTAAGCTCTTTGTAAAATGTTCAGCTCGTTATTTTCATAATTCATGGTATGAAGCTTTGATGCTTCGGGATCATCTATATCAAAATGGTTGATTTGTTCAGTAAGTTCATTAAGCGGATTTGTTAATAAGCTGGAAAAGGCGAGAGAAAATAAAATAACTAACGCGGCTGTTTTTACCATCGCATTACCGATTAAAAAATATATACCAACTTCAATACGATCGAAAATCACTTCATTACTTGATAAGAGAACGACGGTCCCCACTTTTGTTGTTCGACCAGAAAACTCAAAGATGAGTTGAAACGAATGGCCAAATAATCCTTCAGAAAAAGAGCTAATGGCAGTAGATTCACTATTTAAGGTTACTTTATCGGGTTGATTAAAAAGTTCACCCTCAGAAAACTCACCTAATTGTGCAATGATTTGGTCATTTTCATCGGTAACAATAATGCCTTTTATCATAGGAATGGCGACTAATCCCACAGCAATATCAACAGCTTGCTGTGTATTTAACTCCCAAACAGCACGTGTTAAACTGCTGCTAAATGTTTTTTCTAAGGTCAGTAACTCACTGTTTATGTGGCTCTTAGTGTTAATGTACTCAGCACCAATTTGCACGCAGGTGACAATAAAGGTTAAAACAAAATAAACCGAGAGCACTCGGGTCAATAGTTTTCGAGAAATGCTTGTTACCTTCATTTTATCTTCTTTATTATGATACCTAGCTTAATTCTAGACATTTTACGGTAGGTTAAAAGTATTTTCTGCTATATGAATGATTTTTATTCAATATAAGGTGTTTTATCTCTTTTTAAAGGAAATAATTTTTTCTTTTAAATTGCTGTGGCTTATACGAAGTCTTTCTTAGCTAAATTTATCAAATTGTCATAAACTTTTAAAAAATAATTCATAATGTCACAAAAATGTCATATAAATTAGGCAGAATATGCGGCAAATAATTAGTTAATTTAAATCGTTCTTAATATAAAAGACTCTGTCACCCAATAAGGTATATATATGAAAATTTCTTACAGCACTCTTGCAGCGGCATTATTATCAACTCTTTCTGTATCAGCGTTTGCTGGTGATGTTGATATCTATGGTAAAGCCAATGTTACAGTTCAGTCATCAGATGACGGTACTGGTACTTACTCTGAAGTTAAAAGTAACGCTTCACGTATAGGTTTTAAAGGTGGTCAAGATTTGGGTAATGGCCTTGAAGTTATTTTTAAAGCAGAGTTTCAAGTTGACCTTGATGGTGATAGTGATAAGGGTGATAGCATTACTGACCGTAATCAATACATTGGCTTGAAAGGTAATTTTGGTGAAGTATTGTTAGGTATTAACGATACCGTATTAAAACAGTCACAAGGCAAGGTTGACTTATTCAGTGATTTAAACGCAGATATTAAACAGCTCTGGAAAGGTGAGAACCGCATGAGCGACACGGTTACTTATAAATCACCTAAGGTTAACGGTTTTCAATTGGGTGTTACTTATATTGCAGAAGATGAGGTTGATGGACAAGATGGCACCTCAATGGCCCTTTTTTATGGTGATCAAGCGCTTAAAAAATCTAAGATCTATGCTGCTATCGCGGTAGACTCAGAAGTAAAAGGTTATGATGCGGCCCGTTTAACCGTGCAGGGTAAACTCGCTGGCTTTACCTTAGGTGCTATTGTTCACAGACAAGAAAAAGTTTCTGATGGCAGTGATGTCGAAGGTTTCTTGTTTTCAGCAAAATATGGCTTTGATAAAATTACAGTTAAAGGACAAGTACAAACGGCTAATTATGATGGCGGCGATCACCGTTCAGGTATGACCGTTGGCGCGGATTACGCCTTAGCGAAAAGTACTAAACTTTTTGCTTTTTACACGAGTTTTGATCTCGACAATGAAGCTGATCAAGATTACTTAGCGGCAGGCATAGAATACAAGTTTTAATTAATTACCGTATTGTAAAAATATAAAAAGCGACTTTTGGTCGCTTTTTTTATAACTAACGCTGTAGATGATGATTAATAAATTAAGCTTTTGGCTTAAAGATAAATGAATTAAACTTGTTGTGTGTAATATAAATGTCATAAAAAGTTATCACAATGGTCAATAAGTAAAGTGTAGTTAGACAACGGGAAGTTTACATGAATAGACAAATATTGGTTGTTGAAGATGAAGCGCCGATCAGGGAAATGATTACTTTTGTATTAGAGCAAAATGGTTTTAATGCTATTGAAGCTGAAGATTACGAACAGGCAAAAGCAAAGATTGTTGAGCCTTATCCTGATTTGATTTTATTGGATTGGATGTTGCCAGGAGGCACAGGTGTTAAGCTTGCTAAATCATTAAAACAAAATGAATATACGCGGTCTATTCCTATTATAATGTTGACTGCCCGTGCCGATGAAGACGACAAGGTTAAAGGTTTTGATGCGGGTGTTGATGACTATGTTACTAAGCCATTTTCGCCGAAAGAGCTTATAGCACGTATCAAAGCTGTTATTCGCCGAGTTTCTCCTACCGCGCTCGAAGAAGCCATTGAATTTCATGGAATGAAACTTGACCCCATCGCCCACCGGGTTTCAATTAATGACCGGTCACTTGAGCTTGGACCAACGGAGTTTCGTTTATTACACTTTTTTATGACTCATACCGAGCGAGTCTATAGCCGTGAACAATTACTTGATAATGTTTGGGGGACGAATGTTTATGTGGAAGACCGAACGGTAGATGTTCATATTAGACGATTACGTAAAGCGATTACTGGCGAAGGGCATGAAGATTTTATTCAAACCGTTCGAGGCTCTGGCTACCGATTCTCCGGAAAGCTTAAAACGAGTGTGTAATACATAAGTATGCATTTTATTATTATATATAGGTAAAAACGACTCACTATGTATTTTCGTTTATCCGTAAAAAGTATTATCACGCGTTTACTGACTATATTGTCGGTAAGCGCGTTCTTTGGTTTTTTAATTGGCCAAACTCTCCTCGTACTCTGTATCAGTACCTTGGTTATTTTATGTTGGCATTATCACCATTTATTTAAACTTATTAAGTGGCTGTGGCTAAGTAAGTCACTCTCTCCTCCACAATCTGAAGGTATCTGGGGGAAAATATATGATGGCCTGTACCGACAAATTAGACAGCACCGCCACAAACAAAGACAGTTAAACGAAAGAATTAGAAAATTCAGGGATGGTGCTGAAGCATTACCTGATGCTGCCTTAGTCTTATCTGATGAACTGACTATTTTGTGGGGTAATAAAAAAGCTCAGCGCATTTTAGGCATTCGTTGGCCCAGTGATGTTGGTCAACGTATTGACAACCTCATTCGTTTTCCTGAATTCTCTAAATATCTAGAACTCGGTAATTTTGAACAGCCCTGTCATATTATTTCACCCATTAACAGCGAATTACAGTTAGAGCTGCGCTTAATGGCTTACGGAAGTGACCAAGTACTCTTTCTTGCCCGAGACGTCAGTAAAATTAAAAGATTAGAAGAAATGCGGCGTGACTTTGTTGCCAATGTTTCTCATGAGCTCAAAACACCGCTTACCGTGGTGCGTGGTTATGTGGAAATGATACTGACCACTGAACATGCGCTCGAGCCTCATTGGCAAAAAGCTTTTAGCACTATTGAAACTCAAGTATCACGTATGGACCGCTTAGTAGAGCAGTTATTAGTTTTATCGCGTGTAGAAAATCATGCCGATGAAGAAAATAAAGAATTTGTTGATATGCCTAAACTAATTAAAACATTGGTCGACGATGCCACTTGGCTTAACCAAGATAAACAACACAAAATTACTGCTGATCTTAATGATGACTTATGGATTGAAGGCATAGATACTGAATTGAAAAGTGCGTGTGTTAACTTAATATCTAATGCTATTGCTTACACGCCTGCCCATGGTTCTGTTCACATTTTATGGCAACGAAGTGGTAACAAGGCTAAGTTTTCCGTTAAAGATAATGGTCCTGGTATTCGTCCTGAACACGTTAACCGGATCACAGAACGATTCTTTAGAGTAGACAAGTCACGTTCTCGTGACACCGGTGGTTCAGGGTTAGGTCTATCAATTGTTAAACATGTTTTACATCACCATAATGCCGAATTAGCCATTGAAAGCGAGTGGGGCAAGGGTAGTGAGTTTATTATTTATTTTGAAGCATTAAATAAAAAATAATCTTATGAACAGCACCTTATCCACTATCTGAACAGCACCTTATCCACTAGTGAATAAGGTGCTGATAGCGCTTTATTTGCTAAACGTGGCTTATTTACCAAGGTTAACTAACTTCAACACACGCTAAATTTTTATCATTATAATAATTATTGCCGCGGTATTTTTATCCTAATCTTTTATCTGAACATTCACGGCTTTAATGATGAACGCTATTATTTGATGTGTTAATTCTTATTTCGCCGTAAGTTCCAGTAATACTGCTCGTTATAAAGTCGTTGCTAGGGTCTAACTATTCGCCTTTATCTTTGAACAAAGGAGAGAAATTGATTAAATGTTGTTTATATACCCATATATTGATCACTGTAATATAAGTGTCATAAACCTTAAATATAATTGTCACATAAACTTTATATAGTGTTCATAAATTAATTAGCCCCAAACAAATTAATAATAATTTAATGGGACATCACTCTCAGTGGAGAATAACATGGGTTTTAAACGTGCTTTAGGCGTTATAGGTTTAGCAAGCTTGGTGAGTTTCTCATCATTAGCAATGGATAAAGATTTACCTGAATATAAAAAAGTCAGTGGTATTTCAGGTAACTTATCTTCAGTGGGTTCAGATACCTTAGCAAACATGATGACATTCTGGGCTGAAGAGTTTAAGCGCACTTACCCAAATGTGAATATACAAATTCAAGCCGCTGGTTCATCTACTGCGCCACCAGCATTAACAGAAGCCACTTCAAACTTAGGCCCTATGAGCCGTAAGATGAAGTCGCGTGAAATAGAAGCATTCGAAAAACGTTACGGTTATAAGCCAATGGCTGTTCGTGTTGCTATTGACGCATTAGCGGTATTTGTTCATAAAGATAACCCTATTAAAGGATTACGTATTGATCAAGTCGATGCTATTTTCTCAAATAACCGCAAATGTGGTGCTGATAAAGATGCAGACCGTTGGGGTGACTTAGGTTTAACAGGTGACTGGGAAGCAAAAGACATTCAACTTTATGGTCGTAACTCAGTTTCTGGTACTTACGGTTACTTTAAAAAGAAAGCCCTTTGTAAAGGTGATTTTAAAAACACAGTTAATGAACAACCTGGCTCAGCTTCAGTCGTTCAATCAGTATCCTCTTCACTAAACGGTATTGGATATTCTGGTATCGGTTATACAACTTCAGGTGTTCGTGCTTTAGCTTTGTCTAAAAAAGGTGACAACTATGTTGAAGCTAATATGGAGAATGCTATATCGAAAAAATACCCACTATCTCGTTTCCTATACGTTTATGTAAATAAGCATCCAAACAAGCCATTAGCGCCAATGGATGCTGAATTTTTAACTATGGTACTTTCTAAGTCGGGTCAAAAGATTGTTGAGAAAGATGGTTATATTCCATTACCGAACTCAGTTGTTCAAAAAGAATTGAAAAAATTAGGTATTAAGCTTTAAGAAAAAGCACCAGTACCACTTTGAAAAGGCCTGGCTTATGTCGGGCCTTTTTGTTTCTATTGCACTGGTAAATCCCTAAAGGTTCATCAAAATCATTAGGGGAGGTAAGGCCATTTTCAGTTAATACTTATTTTTAGTTTTTTAGTTTTTTAGTTTTTTAGTTTAGTAGCTAGGAGTTAACAGTAATTTTACGGGAGCATTATTGAAGGGGAAAGAGGGGGAATCTTGTTTACTGGATCCTTTTTAACATTAGGGTTAAGCCAGTCTATGAATAAAATATCACGGGATTATCAAGCCCAAAGAGGTATTGATAAGTGGGCTAATAATACCGTGTAGATTAAGTTACTATTCAACAGATTAACGAGAAATATCAATCATTAAATCGTCAGCAAGATCTTCTAATGCATTTATTAAGCTTGGTGTTTGTTCTTTATTAACCGCTAAGGTTATTTTTGCTTTAAATAGTGGCTGGCCAGTATGTGGCGCATTATCTTGCTCGCTGACAAGCTTTATCATGTTACCGCCTTGATGGTGAATAACCGCAGATATTTCTTCTACAATACCTTCTCGATCGTTTGCTGTTAGCTCTAAAACTACCGGTGACTCATCGTTTATTTGGCTAGGGGTAGTCTTTTCGATAATGACTTTAAAACCGTCCAGTGTCGTAATTGCACGAGTTAGGGCTTCACATTGAGCTTGCGCTACCGCTATTTCAAGTACACCAGCAAAACAGCCGGACAAATGATGCAAACTGCTGGTTTGCCAGTTACCTTGGTGTTGTTTAATGACTTTGGATAAGGTTTCGACTAAACCAGGACGGTCTTTGGTAATAAATGAAATAACTAAGTGATTCATAATGTTCCTCTATAAAGCAAGGCGATTGTCATCATATTAAGCAAGGCGTGATAATTGTGAAAGTTCTTTATGTAACTGGCTTTCATCACCTAAATTTAATTCAACTAACCGTCTTAAATGGGTGACACTGTCAATATCGATAGCATTACATTGCAAGCCTACTTCACACTGTAAACCTAGCTTGTCATTTTCTTCATGAACGACAGCAATATGCATTTCAACGATTGATTCGCCATTAACTAAGTCAAAATGTAATAAGCCTAACTTACCTTTTAATGACTTTTCAGCTTTAGGCATAGTGACCAAAGCGCCATTAAGTGAAATGTCGTGGATAGTAACTGGATAATTCTGCTGTTCAACCTCTAATATCGCATTGATTGAAAACAAAACTCGCGTGAATTGACGTCTATTTTCCATTGCTTAAGTTCAAATTATAAATGGGTATCTTTAGCATAGCTCCCTTTTAGCAAAAAGGCACTTTATTCGTGTGGATTTTTATAAAACCACAAAAATAAAGTGCCGATAACTATTTAATAACTAATAGGTAATTTAAAAATTATCTATTAGCCTTAGGTTAGCCAATTTTTTTGTATCTAATTCTGTGAGGCTCAGTAGCTGCAGGGCCCAATGTTTTCTTTAACCAAGCTTCATAGTCAGTAAAATTACCTTCATAGAAGTTAATTTTACCTTCATCACGGTAATCTAAAATGTGAGTTGCAATGCGATCAAGGAACCAACGGTCATGCGAGATAACCATGGCACAACCTGGGAACTCTAACAACGCTTCTTCAAGCGCACGTAAGGTTTCAACATCAAGATCGTTGGTTGGTTCATCAAGCAGTAATACGTTACCGCCGGTTTGCACTAGTTTAGCTAAATGAACTCGGTTACGTTCACCACCAGACAACTCACCGATGATCTTTTGTTGATCGTTACCTTTAAAGTTAAAACGGCTGACATAAGCACGGCTTGGAATTTCAAAATTACCAATTTGTAATATCTCATGGCCTTGAGATATTTCTTGGTAGACGGTTTTACTATTGTCCATGTCATCACGGAACTGATCTACACTGGCAAGTTTAACCGTATCACCTAGCTCGACATTACCCGAGTCTGGTTTTTCTGCGCCTGACATTATTTTAAACAATGTTGACTTACCTGCGCCGTTTGGTCCGATAATGCCAACAATAGCACCTTTTGGCACACTAAAACTTAAGTCATCAATGAGTACTCTGTCACCAAAAGATTTTGTTAAGTTATTAACATCTAAAACCTTATCCCCTAGACGAGGTCCAGGTGGAATGTAAAGTTCGTTGGTTTCATTACGTTTTTGATGATCTTGACTATTAAGCTCTTCAAAGCGCGCCATACGGGCTTTACTTTTTGATTGACGAGCTTTCGGATTTGAACGCACCCATTCAAGTTCTTGCTTAATGGTTTTTTGTAGTGCACTTTCACCTTTACTTTCTTGTGCAAGACGTGCGTCTTTTTGTTCTAGCCATGAAGAATAGTTACCTTCATAAGGAATACCATGCCCTCTATCAAGCTCTAGAATCCAACCCGCTACATTATCAAGGAAGTATCTATCATGGGTAATTGCTACCACAGTGCCTGGATAATCGTGTAAGAATCGCTCTAACCAAGCAACAGATTCAGCATCTAAATGGTTAGTTGGTTCATCAAGTAATAACATGTCTGGTTTTTCGAGCAATAAACGACAAAGCGCGACACGACGGCGTTCACCACCACTTAGCACCGCGATTTTTTGATCCCATTCAGGTAAGCGTAAAGCATCAGCCGCACGTTCTAAAACGTTATCAAGATTATGACCATCTTGCGCATTAATAATATCTTCTAAATCGCCTTGTTCTTTGGCTAAGGCATCAAAATCAGCGCCTTCTTCTGCATATTCGTTATAGACTTGGTCTAAACGAGCCATAGCATTTTTAACTTCAGCAACCCCTTCTTCAACAGCTTCACGCACTGTTTGGCTTTCATCAAGTTGAGGCTCTTGCGGTAAGTAACCTATTTTTGTACCGGCTAAAGACGTTGCTTCACCTTCAAAATCTTTATCAACACCTGCCATAATTCGAAGCAGCGTTGATTTACCTGAACCGTTTAAACCTAAAACACCAATTTTAACGCCAGGGAAAAATGAAAGACTAATATCTTTAAGTATTGTTCTTTTAGGTGGAACCACTTTTGATACGCGGTTCATCGACATGATAAATTTATCTGGTAATGGTTGTGCCATGAAAAACCTTATTATTTGAAGGAAAAATTAACTTGTCGATATTTTAGGTTAAAGGGGCTGGGCAAGCAAATGTGTTTGAATCGTTTTAGTACTGGTGTTTAAAAAAAATCGCTTTGTAGAGAATAAACTGGTTTTAAAAGAGAGCTTTTAAAACCAGTCATTCGATCTCACCGGTTATACGCCTAATAATATGAATTAAAAAATCAGGTTAAACGTGTACTTTTAATTGCTCAACGATAGCGAAAAAGGTGGGTCTTTTAAACGTATCGGCTTGCATACAACGCTCTTTTATTATCAACAGAGCTTGGTATTGCGCAGTGTTTTCTAAATGAGCAGACAAAGGCAATAAATCATCTAATAAACAGCCTAAAGCTCTCACTTCTATCGCTTGCATTGCTTTTTGTTGTGTTTCAGGCAAAACCTTCAAGTTAGAAGCGGCACCAAAATCACCAAACAGCATATTTGCGTTTTCATCGACCATAGTATTGTGAGCATAGATGTCACCATGGCTGACTTTATTTTCATGCAAATGACGTAAAGTATCAGCCATGCTAAGGACTATTTTTATTATCTGACTTGTTGTTAATGTGGCAGATGTAGGGAACGTATCACGAGTACAGCTTGTTAATGAAGGGGGTAAACCTAAGTTATAAAAACGCTGAGGAATTAACTCCATTATTAAAGAAAGTTGCTCTTTCGACATAATTTTAGCAATGACTTTGATTAAGTTTTTATGTTCACCGGCTTGCAAGCAATTATTTAGTTCATCAATAGGGTAACCATCACTGGTTATTTCACCTTTAAAAATCTTTACTGCTATATCGTCATCTGAATCAATGGTGATAGGTTTAGTTAACCATGTTGCTTGATGAATTATCCCTGATGCGCCTTCACCTAATTTTTGTTTTAGTTGAAAGTCTTGTGGTGAAATACTCGGTATCTGATCAATCACTGGTTTAACACTGCGCGTTAACTTATTACCCGAAAAAGCCAGCCACGCCAATTTAGGTAGTTGAAAGAGCCAATCGGGAAGTGTGATTAACTGATTAGCCGAAAGACGCATTAATTCTAAATTTTTACAGTTCTTCATACTATCGGGCAGTTGCTGTAATTGGTTGCCAGCCAATGCTAATTTTTGTAAACGGCTTAGCTTGCCCATTGAATGGGGGAGTGCTGATATTTTATTATCGGTTAATATCAACCAACGTGTTCCTGTTGGCAGCACGTCTTCATCTACTCGGCTTAATTGATTACCCTTGAAACTGATCATTTCTAGTTGTGGGCAAGCCGCTAAGACTTCAGGAATACTTTTAAAGTTATTATTAGTTAAAAATAATATCTTTAACTTCTTCAATGAAGAAAACTCAAAGGGTAAAGCCGTTAATTTGTTATTTGCTAAGTCTAATACTTCAAGAGAGTTTGCTAATGAAAAGATTTTTTGCGGAAATTCAGTTAAATTCTCACTGAGGGTTAAATGCGTTATATCTGAATATTTACCTGAATTGAGCTGGGCTAATGTTTGCAAGATAAAGCCTAATAGGGCGCTAGAATTTGCCGCTATTTTACCGCGAAACTGAACTAAGCTAAAGCGCTTTAATATTTTTGGCGTAAATTGGCTGTCCTTATGCGAGTATGAATGATTGTTTCCTGTTTGGTTAACGTTAAAGCGATTATTGTCATAATGACTTAACTCCTTTATTAACCTTAGTTTACTCATTTACCTTTCGATAAAATAAGAGTCGCCATGTATAAAATACAAAAAACAATGATTATTACCAGTGTCGTGATAGCTTTTTTCGTTGCTGTTTCAGCGAACGCACAGCATTACCAACAAGATATCGATAAAAATAGTATTGTAACGTTTAAACAGGTTATGCAGGCATTGTTATCTGACACCAAGATGATCACACAAGGAATTATTTTAGAAGACTTTAGCCTTGTTGAAAGTGCAGCACAGGGGATTATTAATCACCCAAAACCGGCAATGTCGCAACGGAAAAAATTGATGAAAGCCTTAGGATCAAAAGTCGCTATATTTAAAGGTTTTGACAAAGTTGTTCATGGTGGCGCTATCAAAATTAAGCAAGCGGCCAAAGAAAAAAATATGGTTGTTATTGTCGCTGAATATCAAGAATTAATACTGGCTTGTCAATCTTGCCATAGCACGTTTAAAGCTGAACTGACGATAGCTTTGCAATAGTCAGTGCTAGCTTTTACCTGAGTAGATATTACTTTTTAATGATATTTATAAGTGAATATATAAATAAGTATTAGAAAGCTGACAAGGGTATAACCCAAATCAGCTTTTTGTTTGAAATGAATATTGCAATATAGAAACTGACAGTCAATAATTCCCTTTCAATTCTATTTTTCAATTAGTCGCTTATTTTGTCTTACTTAGATTTCAATATTGAGAATAGCTTTTCTTCACAGTTACCTGAAGATTTAGAAGAGTCTATTTTTCCGCACCAAGTTCATGCCGCTGCTTTTTCTTGGGTATCGCCTAAAAGAACGTCAAATCCACAGTTGGTTACGACTAGTCGTGATGTTGCCTCAATATTAGGGTTAAGCGAAGAGCAGCTTAAAAGTGATGAATTTTTACAGTTGTTCACGGGGAATGTCGTGCCTGAAGAATTTGCCCCTTATGCGATGTGTTATGGCGGACACCAGTTTGGCCATTGGGCTGGACAATTAGGTGATGGCCGCGCCATTAACTTAGCTGAAGTAAACACTCCCTTAGATGGCCATAAAGTTCTCCAGCTAAAAGGTGCAGGACCAACACCGTTTTCACGAACGGCTGACGGCTTAGCGGTATTACGTTCATCGGTACGAGAGTTCTTATGTTCAGAAGCGATGTTTCATTTAGGTATTCCTACCACCCGAGCACTGAGTTTATCGTTAACGGGTGACAGTGTCGTTCGGGATATGTTTTATAACGGTAATGCGAAAGCTGAATTAGGCGCTGTTGTCTGTCGAGTGTCATCGTCATTTATGCGTTTTGGAAGTATTGAGCTACCGGCTTACCGTAAAGATAAGGCTTTGTTAAAGCAGCTCGTTGATTATTCGATAAAACGAGATTTTCCGCATTTATTAAATGACCACGAAAATGACTCGGTACAAGGTTACTTAGCTTGGTTTGATGAAATTGCCCAACGCACTTGTCGATTGATGGTGCATTGGATGCGGGTTGGTTTTGTTCATGGCGTAATGAATACCGACAATATGTCATTAATCGGTGAAACGATTGATTATGGTCCTTATGGTTGGATTGATAATTTTGATTTGTCTTGGACACCAAATACCACAGATGCCCAAGGTAAGCGTTACAGCTTCGGCAAACAGGGTGAAATTTCACAATGGAATTTATTTCAATTAGCGAACGCTATCTATCCATTGATAGAAGAATCTAAGCCACTAGAAGTGATATTAAATAATTACAGTAAAACGTATCAACAACAGTGGCATGAAATGATGTCGAATAAACTGGGTATTACGGCTGAAGATATAAACCATAAAGCGGACACAGCATTGTTTTTAGCACTTGAAACCTTGTTGGGTGATATAGAAACAGACATGACTATTTTTTATCGTTTACTGGCTGATTTTAGTTACGACAAAAAAGTTAAAGCAAATAACGTCAATCATTTTGCCGATTGTTTCTATCTAGACCAGCAGTTAACGCCACAGCATCAAGCACGTTTTTCTTCTTGGCTAGAAAGCTACGCTAATCGAATTCAGCACGACGAAAAAACAGCAGCACAAAGAAAAGCGGCGATGAATAAGGTGAACCCTAAATATGTATTGCGTAATTATTTAGCACAACAAGCCATTGAGCTTGCAGAGCAAGGTGATTTTAGTAAATTACATGAATTACAAAAGGTTCTGGAAAAACCTTATGATGAACAAGTTGAGTTTCATCATTACAGTGAGAAACGTCCTGAATGGGCGAGAAATAAGGCGGGTTGTTCGATGTTATCGTGCAGCTCTTAAAGCGTTGTTGAATAACGCTTAAAACTAAAACCTTACCGACCTGTGTTTTTCACGAGGTCGAGTAAGGTCAATATTGCTGGCGTAGAGACTTTATCAAAGCCATTAACTTAAAAGTTAAGCGACAACGGCTAAGCGTTTATCGCGCTACTTGGTACACTGGTTGGGCTAATATGTTCAATAGGATAACAGCCTAATATTTTAATGAAATTGGTAATTGAGGTTATTTCATTAATTGCCTCTTGCAGTACAGCACTCTTCAAATTGGCTTCAACATCAATATAAAACATTTCTTCCCATGGTCGCCCTTGAATAGGTCTAGATTCAAGTTTACACATGTTGATACCTTTTGCTTTTAAAATAATAAGACAATCAACTAAGGCACCTGCTTTTTGTCCTGTTGCCAAAATCAATGCCGTTTTAGCCGGGATTTGTTCAGCGACATCAATAGGTTTACGAGCGACTAAAATAAAGCGACTGTGATTTTCTGCTTGGTTAGCAATCGACTTTTCTAAAGCATGAAGCTTGTAGAGATGACCACCTTCTTCACTGCCAATAACGGCGACTGTAGGGTCTTGCAACTCATACGCTTGGGCCATTGCATCAGCGGTACTGTCACAATATTCGATGCGAATGTTTTTTTGTTTGTCGAGAAAATTACTGCACTGAGTAAAGGGTTGTCCGTGCGCGTAAATCGTTTTTATTTTGCTGAGTTGGGTATTTACTGCGGATAATAAGCAGTGCTCAATAGGCTGAGTTATCTCACCAACAATTGACAAGTTAGTGTGTTGCAGGGCGTCATAAACTTCGTTAATACTACCTGAACTGGTATTTTCAATGGGCAGCATACCGTAATCTACATGGCCAGATTCGACTTGTTGCATAATTTCTTTGAAACTTTGGCAACCGTATTCATTGATTTTTGCTGCACGGCGTGAAAAATATCTATGACTGGCTAAATAGCTATAAGAGCCCTTATTACCTAGAAAAGCGACGCTAACCGTAGGCACTTGGATATTGGGGTTGGCCAATGTTTGTAAGTAGGCTTGTTGATTTAATACTGAATCTTCAATAATTGTTTGATAAACGCTGGTAACATAGTGAGCGTCTAAACCAAGCACTTTACCTTGGTTAATTAAACGTATTAATAATTCTTGCTCGCGTTGTTGATCGCGAACGGGGCGTATCTGATGCGCTTTACTTTTTGCAACACTGAGAGTGAGAGAACGGCGTTGAGCAAATAACTCTAATAATTGCTGGTCAAGTTTGGTTATTTTTTCACGAATTTTATTCAGATCTAAATCTTCACTCACAGTACTTCCACCCTATATATTATTTTCGAAAATGGTTAAAAAGAAAGAATCCTGATGTTTTAGTAAAGGAAAGTCATGAAGGCGACTAAAACAAGCTATTAGCTAGGATATATAGCATTACTTTAGCGAGGGCGAAGAAATTGTTCAAGCCTTTATTGCTAAAGGCTTGTATTAAAAAAATCTATAATAGAAATAGATTTTTAGCTTTGCGGAAAACATTGCCAAATAATGGCAAAAGAAGACACGGTTGCTACTCCCCAGACAATTGAGCGCAGTAGTCCAATATTGAATAAATATAATAAGTTGTAAGCCACTCGAGCGACAACGTGGGTAATTGCTAAGAAGGTTACACTGTCGGTTATTGTATTTGTGGTTATTGCGAGTAAAACCGCAGGGACAAAAATAATCAGTGATTCAAAAGCATTTTGGTGAGCGGCGAGTGCACGGGCTCCAAAGCCAGTTAGTTTTGCTTGTTGCGCACGCGGGTGGTTATTGTCATAACCATCGAGTTTACTCATAGCTATTGCGACAGGGGCTTTAGCTAAATAAGGCAATAGAGTGGCTGCAAATAAACACCAGATAAGAATCGTCATACTTTTCCTCTTTTTATATTGTAGATATTAATTTTAATGTTGAAAATTTAGCTTAATAGCTCAGTAATGTCAGTGTATATTTTGTCTCACCCGGTAAGAAAGGTGAGGGCTTTCCTTGTACCCAATCATCATGACCTAAACCATAATAAGGGCTCCACGGGTGGCCAGACTGGCTGGTTGGCATATGTAATATTCCTGAGGCCTCATGACCCGGTGAAACCACCATACGTTGAGAGGCACCAAAAGACTTTCCTTGGACACGAGGCATATAGCTATCGCCAGCAAGAGGTATTGGCAGCATATCTAACCAACGACCAATAAAGGGTATAGCGTTACTAAGTGGGTGTTGTATTTTACTGGTGTTTTGTTGCCCCCAAGTCGCTTTAGCCAATGGTTGGTCTTGGGTCATATCCGTTAAGGTGGTAGAGAGTGCTCGCTCAAAAACTTTTTGCCAGTTATCTTCGGGCAACCATAAAAAGTTGCTTGGTTGTTCATTAATCATTTGCCAAAGCGGTGTTTCTACTTGGTGGCGAATGGTGTGAAAAGAGTAGCCATTATCTAAGTGAGTTAAGTTTTCGTTGAGTAGACTAAAAACATCATTACGCACATTCAAGCGAAAATTATTAACAAGGCGATAAGCAACCGAGTCTGTGCATGCACATAAATTATCAATATTAAGGGTTTCTTTCACTGCTTGCCAACGCGGATGATTGATAATCGCGTCTGGTGTTAGTACTTTATCAATTAAAAATTTCTGCCAACGTTTTAAAAAAATGGCGCGGTCGTCCAGCGCAATATCAAGTAAGTTTTGTTCTGAAAATACCTCTTTTGCAAGCAATCCCTCTCTGATTTGTTGTGCCCTTGCACCAAGTGCATAACCGCCGTTACCTAATTTTTCTAACATTTCCCCGCCAACCACACGAGCATTTGCGGTCCATAAACGATTATTTTGCGGATTTTTAATTTTAGGATACAGATCCGCTTTTAAATATCCCTGCCAATGATTGATACCGTCACCCCAATGTGTAGGTGTTTCACCAAACGAGGAGGATTTTTTTGGAATAGGCCCCATGATTGTCCAGCCAATATTTCCCGCTTTATCTCCGACAACTAGATTTTGTGCCGGAATACCTGCTTGGTTAGCAATGTTAAATGCCTCGTCAACGCTAGTGGCTAATTCGAGTTGAGTTTGGTGCAGATTTACGGCTTGTACATCATGAGCAACCCAGCGATAAGCTAATAATTGTTGGCTGTTGTTCGTTCCTATAACTGGCCCCCAAATTGTTTCTTTGACTATGATTTCCTGCGCGTCTTGACCTTTTACCGCAATAACATGTTTATGCTCAGTAAAGTCTTGATAGCCTGCAGGTGTTAAGTATTGGCTTTTATCTGCATTGGTATCTAAAATAATTATATCGCTCCAATCGCCGTAACTATTAGTAAACCCCCATGCAATATTACCGTTACTGCCAGCAATGATATTAGGTGTTCCCGGGAGGGTCAGTCCTGTTACTTTGATGGCTTTATTGTTATCGCTTTGATATTCAAAGGTTGCCCGAAACCAAGTGTTTGGTACGCGTATTCCTAAATGCATATCGTTAGCAACAATAGCACTTCCTGTTTTACTTATTTCCCCCGATACCGCCCAGTTGTTTGAACCTGGGAACTCCTCACCTTGATATTTTTGCTCAGGTATATCTGTTACTAAATTTAGCACCACATTAGCAGCTAAAGCATCTTGTTCAGATGAGGCTGAAGGCCATGCACGTGTTGGCATTTTACTTGATGGATACTGACTACCATCAATGGCTGCATCCCAGATACTGCCTTTAGGATTCAAAAATTTAAAGACATCTTCACCTAAGGTGTTTTTTATATTTCCTAAGGTTCTTTCACGGTCACCTGCCGCATATTGCAAGTCCATGTACATACTTAATACGGTTAATATGGTGTCTTCTTCTTGCCAAGAAACGGGAGCTTGTTGAAGTAATAAATATTCAAAAGGAGGTGAACTTAAATTATTTATGCCCTGATTCACACCACGGGTATAGGCTTTTAATAAGGCCAAATCTTTTTCAGGAAGTTGTGCAACTATCGCTCTAGCACGCTCACGAAAACGATGACGGCGGATCTCTTTATCATGTGGCAAGGCTTTTTCGCCGAATAAGCTGGCGAGTTCGCCTGCTGAATTACGGCGCAGTAGGTCCATCTGAAAAAAACGTTCTTGGGCATGTATAAACCCTGTGGCGACTGCAACATCGTTACGTTTCTTCGCTTTTATGGTGACAATACCCTGACTATCGCGCTCAACAATGGCCGTATCACTCAAGCCAAGTAATGTTCGCTTTCCTTCAAGTACCGGTAACGCGCTATCAATTTGGCTGTAAATCCAAGTACCTAAACTTGTAACAACTAAAAATAAGATCAGCAAGAAACCAATTAATATATGTTTAAATCTATTCATAATGTGGTGTATTTAGGATATTTAGACGTGCTAGATTACCTTATTATTTATAAAGTTAACATTTAATGATAGAAGATTATTATCGGTTTATGTACAAAGAAAAGCCGAGCTACTTTTTTATTGCTATTTTTCCCGATAGAATAGCAACAATTACTATTGATAAACCTAATTAAGGAGTTTGTATGGCATCTTTACAAGATCAGCTATTAAAAGCAGGCTTAACGACTAAGCAAAAAGCGCGACAAGCAAATACAAGCCAGCGTAAATCAAATAAACAAAAACGCAGTGGCGTAGCAAAAGACGAAAGTTTACAAGAACAAGTAAAGCAAGACTTAGCTAAAGCTCAAAAAGAAAAATTGGCGAAAGACACCGCGCTCAATGAAGAAAAAAAGCAACAACTCGCCAACAAAGAAAAAATGCTACGCATCCAACAAATACTCGAACACCATCAAATAAAAAATGTTAGTGGTGAAACAGAATATAATTACACCTTTAACAGTAAAATTAAAAAGTTATTTGTTAACGCGGTTACCCATAGAGCTTTAGTTAATGGACGATTAGCGGTTTGTGGGTTAACCGAACAGAGTTATTTAGTGACAGCTGAAACCGCAGCAAAAGTAGCGACTTTAGATGCTAGTGTTATTTTAGTACAAAATGATAAAGTGGAAAGTGATTTAGTTGAAGCTGACGATCCTTATGCCGATTATCAAATTCCTGACGATATGATGTGGTAGATAGCCATTTGCGCGAAATGAAAGCAGTGTTAACCAAGTAGTTATGTTAAACTCGCGCAAAATTAGGGTGGCTGTTTTTAGACAGTCTAGTGTTTTTTTTTAAATAAAGAGAAGTTGATTTATGTTTATTGTTCGCTGGATTATTGGTCGTATTATCTTATTGTTAAATTTTGTTTTTTCACCGAGCGGCCCAAAAAGAACAACTCAATTGCAAGCTGAAATAGATACAAGCACACAACACTTGAGCTTATATCAATTACCCGCTTGTCCTTTTTGTGTGAAAGTTCGTCGTTCTATAAAACGCGATGGTTTAAATATCGAATTACGTAATATTAATCAAAATGAGAATTATCGTGAAGAGTTAATCAAAGAAGGTGGAAAACGTACGGTACCTTGTTTGAAAATCACTGATGAAAACCAAAAGGTTACTTGGTTATATGAATCTTCTGCTGTGGTTGATTATTTACATCAATTTGCCCGTTAATTGATAGAACAGTAATATTATTTTATAAATAATGAAGTATTTCTCTATTTCTCGGGTCTATTGGTTTATCGTTAGTTAATTAATAACCTGAGAAGTCGCTTTATGTTAATTAAATCTCTTGGAAAATCTGCACTAAAAGAACATCAAGTTACCAGCGAAAGTGTTTACTTAAAGCGTAGGCAGCTTATTAAGCAAATGGGTTTCTTCGGTGCCGGTACTTTATTATCTTCAACTATATCTAGCACTGTAAACGCCCAAGGTTTAGATTTTTTTTCATCAGAACCAGAAAATACCTTTCAACGTTATCCCTTAAAGTTCACGACTGACGCTACTAATAATACTGAAGTGCTGACACCTGAAGCTAAGGTAACCAGCCATAATAATTTTTATGAATTTGGTATAGGTAAAAACGATCCCGTTAATAATGCGCAAAACTTCAATATTAAACCTTGGCAGCTCACGATAAGTGGTGAGTGTGATAAGCCTTATACTTTAGATTTAGATGATTTAACGAAAAGTTTTGCCCTTGAAGAGCGTATTTATCGGCTGCGATGTGTAGAAGCTTGGTCAATGGTTATCCCATGGGTTGGCTTTGAATTATCAAAACTATTAAAAAAGGCACAGCCGAACTCTCGGGCTAAGTATATTGCTTTTGAAACCTTACACGACCCAGAACAAATGCCAGGACAAGCAAGTAGACGGATGGGCGGCGGTATTGATTACCCTTATGTGGAAGGGTTACGTATTGATGAGGCGATGAACCCACTTACCTTAATGAGTGTCGGTCTCTATGGCAAAACATTACCAGCACAAAATGGTGCGCCAATCCGTTTAGTGGTGCCATGGAAATATGGTTTTAAAAGTATTAAATCGATTGTTGCAATAAAATTTGTTGAACATCCTCCTGCGTCAACATGGAATATTTTAGCCCCTAACGAATACGGCTTTTATGCCAATGTTAATCCTGACGTTGACCATCCAAGGTGGAGTCAAGCCAGTGAACGAAGATTAACTTCTGGCGGATTGTTTGCGCGTAACCGTATCGATACTTTGCCTTTTAATGGCTACGGTGAGGAAGTTGCCGATCTATATAGAAACCTTGATTTACGGAAAAACTTTTAAAAATAGCGACAGGGTAAAATCGTGAGTAGGGGCTTTATTGCCCCACTAATCTGTAGTAATAACTTGAGTCGTATCATCTCTATGAAGTATAAAGTTATTTTGTTTAAAGTTTTTGTCCACCTCGCGGCTTTTTTACCGCTAGCCAATGCTTATTATCTGGCTTTTACTGATCAACTAGGCGCTGATCCAGTTGAGGCCATTATTCATTTTACCGGTATTGGTGCGTTTAATTTATTGTTGTTAAGTTTAATGATAACGCCTTTAAGTAAGCGTTTTAAAATATCAATATTATTAAAAGTTCGCCGTTTAGTAGGCTTATATAGCTTTACTTATGCTTTCCTACATTTAACCAATTTCCTAGTGTTTGAAGTGCAGTTTGATTGGTCACTATTTGTGAGTGAAATACTTGAACGACCTTATATTACTATTGGTATGGCGGGGTTATTGATTTTGTTAACGCTTGCGATAACATCAATTTCGTTATTAAGAAAAAAAATGGGTAAAAATTGGCAAAAGCTCCATAATTGGGTTTACTTAGCTGTTGTTCTTGTTGGGATTCATTTTTATTGGTCGGTAAAGTCTGAAATCATAGAACCGAGTATTTATCTTTTTATTACTTTTCTTCTTTTAGCACTTCGTTTTAAAAAACTAAATAAGTGGATAAAAAAAGACTAGCCAAAAGCACCGGCTAGTCTTAACTTATTTATTATTTATAAAGTAATGACTATAAGTAAGTTTATGGATTTGCTTGCAATGTTAACGTCATACCTGAAGCTGTACTATAGCCAAATATATCTATATACCATGTACCTGCAGCAGGGTTTGTAAAGCTACAGCTTTCATTGTTACCATTTTTATAAGGTCGACAATCATAGGCAGAAGCTGTTGATTGTGCTCCTCGGCGAATATATAAGTCAGCATCACCTGACCCTCCTGAAAGGCTAATAGTCAGATCGGCATAACCTGCAGGTAAAACTTGAGTAAAGCGCTTCCACTGTCCTTTTGATACAGCAACATTCGACTCTGAACCATTAAGCGCAGGATTTCCTGTAGCAGCTTCTGTAAAACTACCTGTTAAGCTAACTCCCGAAAATGCTGAATAGGCTTTGACTCGAACATAATATGTTCCACCCGTTGATGTACCTGCACAAGACTCTACATTTCCGCCTTTATAAGGACGACAGTCATAGCTTGAATCGGTAGGTGCTGAACCAAACTTAACATACATATCAGCATCACCAGAACCACCCGTTGTTAAAAAGCTGATATCTGTTGCGCCCGATGGAACTTCCATCGTGTAAACAACGTCTGCATTTGTTGACGCACTTAGGTTCGTGGCAGCAACACCATTGGTTAATACATTACCCGTTGGAGGTGTTCCTGTTGTCGGACAAGCACCAACACCTACAGCACACCAAGCCGTTTCTACTGCTGTTTTTTCGGTAGCACCATATAAATCTTGTGCGGCTTGAGCTGTTGCCGCTCTTGCACCCGCAAAATTAGTATTTTGATTCATGTAGGTAACAAGTGCACGATAGAAAATCTTTTCGGCCTTTGCCATACCTATACTGGGTACTTGTGCCGTTGATTTGTTGCGCGGATGAGTACCACCGTCTACCAACAAAACATAAGCTAAATTAGCAATACCTGAGTTACCGTGAACACCACCTTGGTCATTACTATTACTTGGGTTACTTACAAAAGGAATGCGCTCTGGGTACCAATCTTTTGAGTAATTATCTTGAGTTGGATTATCCATGTAACGTAAGGCCTGACCTTGAGTGTTATATAAACCATCTCCCAATAACCATGAAGAACTTGTTGTGCCATTACGGTAAGCTTCGGCTGAGATACCAAGAATATCTGACCAAGCTTCGTTTAAGGCGCCTGATGCATTGGCATAAATTAGGTTTGCCGTTTTATCTGTGACACCGTGTGTTAATTCATGACCTATGATATCAAAGTCACTGGTAAAGTCGTTCATGCCACTAGATGCTTGACCATACATCATTTGTGAGCCCGTCCAATAAGCGTTGACTACACCTAAATCAACACTAGATACGAGTGTCATTCCATTGTTATCAAGGCTGTCGCGACCAAATTTACTTTGATAATAGTCATATACTTTTGACGCGCCATCATGTGCACGTTGTGCTGCGGCGTTACTGCCACAACTTTGTGTGTTAGTACATAACAAAGTACCTGGAGCCGAGTTTGCCGAACCGCCATTAAGCGTGTATGTCCGCCAATTTTTAGCAGAATGTACTTGTGGCTCTCTCGCTAAGATTTCAGAAGTATTCACATCAAAGTATATAAAATCACGACCAAAGTCTTCACCGCCATTATCCCATGATACTTCTAGTCTATAAGCGAGTTTAGTTTCTTCTGAAAGTGGTAGGTACACGTAAGCAAGCTCAGGAATATTTAACACGTCTCCAACACTTTCAGCAGCAACCAGTGCTTGTGCAGAGTCATTGCTTAATGCACTAGCGTTGTTCATTACTGAAAACGAAGGTAATGAATTAGTGGCTAATTTACCCGTAACTTTATAAACGCTACTTGCACTGTTACTTGCGTTAAAAGTATTTATTGGCGAATTAGTATGCATAATCATACTTGTACCATAAACTTTAATACCGTTAATCGTTTGATCAAAGTGAGTATGGCTTTTACCTAGTTCATCAGTCCATTGGCGTCGAACTTTAAATTTTTCATTACCAACTGAGCCATATGAACTTTGATTTGAAATGATGTTTTGAAAGGCTTGTTCTGCAGGGTTTTTGATTACCAGCGGGTAATTTCCAAGCACTGGACTTGGGCTTGCTGGTGCCATAACCGGTGTTCCGGTGTTTGTTTCTTGTTGCAGTGAACTGGCGCTCATTTCAACAGCTGTTGCGTTCATTGTTGCAGCGGTAAGTGCTGCGCCAATAAAGAATGAAAGTTGAGAAATCTTATTATTATTTTGCATTAAGTGTTCCTAATTTTACTTAATTTATACTTGCATTAAAAGCCAAGTGATATTTTTATTTTCCTCCCTCATTCCTTTGATTAATTTGTCCTCCAATGGCCTTGAGGATTTTTTAGCCAGTCTTTGCTGACAAATCAACCGTAACATTTATTTAACATTATTAGCAACAAATTGATCTGTTATTGATGTTTAATTAACGATTCTGTCAATGAATTATTGTTTAAAAAATTTATGCGAAGTGATATTTGTGAAATAGGCATGATTTATATAAGGAAAAACAAATAAAGATTCGAGAAAATAATGAAAGTATCTAACAAATTAATAAGGTATTAACGCGTTCGTTAATTAATAAAGGTTAGCGTGTTGGGTAGGCTATTGTTTAACGTTACAAAGGTAACCTTAGGTTGTTCTTGGTTATTAGGTACTAGGCCTTCAACAAGCGCGACAATGGTTGTTGATGGTGCATTAGCACTTCTAGACGTTACGACGACAGAAACGAGTTTTCGCCACTGGCAACCAACAAATCCACAAATATCACCAAGCTCGAGTTGCTGGTAAGTTATTTGAAAGTTAGTGATAGATTTATCAGCAAGGTAATGAATTATTTTTTCATCTGCTTTTACCGCGTCAATTGCAATAGAATTAGCTTGGCAGTGATTTGAAATCGATAAAAGCAGCATCAACATTATAATTTTTGCCATTGATAACCTTTCCTTTATCGATTTTTAAGCAAACTGACTATTAAGAGCGAGCCGTTACTTCTAATAAATGATAACCAAATTGCGTTTTTACTGGTCCTTGAACTGTGTTTAAATCAGCAGTGAAAACCACTTCATCAAATTCTGGTACCATTTGACCACGGCCAAATGATCCTAAATCTCCACCTTGCATTTTTGAAGGACAGTTTGAGTGCTCCTGCGCTACAACCGCAAAATCTGCTCCATCTTCGATTTGTGCTTTAAGCGTTAAACATTGCTCTTCTGTATCTACTAATAAATGACGTGCTGATGCTTGTGACATGTTGCTTCCTATATGATGGTGTAAATTAATCCTCTAACTTTACCGTATCTTTAGAAAAAATTAAAGAAATCGATGGATTGAATTAATATTCATCAACTTTATACTCGGTTTATTGATTAAAATGACAAGTTAACAATAAATTTATACTTTTGTCCTCGGGTCCTTATTCGGTGTTTGTTAAATCATAATCGTTTTATTTAATTGTGATGTGATAAATTAATCGTCATTACCCTTTGGACTTTGCCTTATGTTTTTACCGAATCTTAAACATTTACGCTATTTAATTGCGCTTTACCAAGAACAAAATTTTCATCGAGCAGCTAGTGCATGCTTTGTTAGTCAGTCAACCTTAAGCAGCGCTATTCTAAAATTAGAAGAACAGTTAAATTGTCAATTAATTGAACGTGACAACAAATCTTTTATATTTACTACTCAGGGCATTGAAGTTGTTGAAAAATCCCGACAGTTATTAGTCTCGGCCAACGAATTAGTCAGCTTTGCAAAACAACAAGGTAGTGAGTATACCGGCACCGTACGTATTGGTTGTATTCCAACGATTGCGCCATTCCTATTAACCGATTTTGTACGCGCCTGCCAAAGTAAACTTCCTGATTTAGCCTTGTTTTTACGTGAAGATACTACTGAAAACTTAATGAAGATGCTTAATAATGGTGAAATAGATGTGTTGATTCTAGCGTTGCCAATAGCAGTAAACAACTTTCATTGTCGATTAGTAGGTAAAGACAGGTTTTTTATGGCAGGTAATAAAAGGCTAGTAGAGACCTTTCAACAAACAGACAGTTATAAACATTTACCAGAACAGAGTATTTTCTTATTATCATCAGAACATTGCCTTACTGAGCATGCCTTGTCGGCATGTAAACTTGCTGATAAATCGCGTATTCATTCTTTTTCTGCGTCAAGCTTGTCAACATTGGTACAGATGACCGCTTTTCATCAAGGTTTTACTTTTTTGCCTGAAATGGCGGTAAAGAAAAATATTGGGGAAAATGAGGGGTTAACCATTGCACCATTAGATCAAGATTATTATCGAGAAATTGGTGTGTTATGGCGAAAAACGTCAATGAGAAATGTTTTATATAATCAATTGTCAGCTGTGATAACTGACTTATTAATTTAATTAATCAAACTAACTAATCGATAACTCAGCTCACGGTAACGATTTATTGAACAATAGCTAAAGCATTATTTGCTAGTTAATTATAGTTAAGTGGTCTTTGTTTGTTCTAGCATAAGTTAATTTTTATACTGCTTGTTATTATAATTGGGTTATCGTTATTTTAGGAAGTTGTAGATGTTATTTTTGTATTTATATATTGGCTATTGTTTGGTTAAACTTTACTCGGTTATTAATGTTCTATCACAGCAAAGTCTTGCTTTATCAGCCATTATATTTTCAATAGTGGTCTTCTTTATTTGGTCTTTTATACCTGTGTTAGGCTATTTGTTGGCCAAACTTATCGGAGCAAAAGGGCAGTCTAGTGGCTATGTTTTATTTATTATCGGTGTGGGTGTTGGCTTATTAGAGAATGCTTTATTTTATTTAAATGTTATTACACCTTATCAGGGAGACACCGGCACATTAATCGTTATGGGCGTATTTTTTATCACCGCTTATTTTTCTTTTAAAACGCCAAGATGTTTTACTCATAATAAAGCCTAAAGCATCACCTTAGACTTTATAACAGGGGTGCTATTCTATCTGGCTAAAAACCATATTAATGTAATCAACCATGCCAACAATTTCATTGTCTGCAACAACGGGGGCTAAGTGAATGCTAAAGCGTTCAAATAACCGAGCGCAATATCTTACATCCATATTTGGGTTAACACTTAAGATAGGTTTTGCCATTATTTCATATAAGTTTACCCGGTCGGGCGAACGGTCTTTTGCTAAGACCTCTTTCGCAATATCAGCAAGCATCACTAAACCGTATTCATCTTGAGGATTACGCTTATTGATAATTAAGGCATTAACATTATGCTTTTTTGCTAATTTAATACCTTCAGCAACAGTCATCATGCCATCAGCAAATTGATAGTTATCAGTGGTCATTGCATCTTTAACTTGTACTAATTTATGGATCATAGTTCTTCCTCAACTTTGCCTTTTAAGCGTTCTACTTGATGAGCTACGCCAACAGCATCTTCGACATTTAGTTGAATCGCAATACCTTTACCCGGATCTTGGTCAAACCCTGCGATTTTACTGATCCGTTCTAGAATTTTTCTTGATAAATGTTCTTCAACGACAAAAAGTAATACGTCTCTTTGTGTCTCAAGTTGCATACCAAAAAAGGTTCTTTGGCGTTTAATACCTTCACCTCTAGCATTATTTATTATCGTTGCGCCAGTGGCTCCAGCCATTCTGGCGCCTTTCATAACTTCGTCTGTTACACCGTCGTCAACAAATGCGACAATTAGTTTGAATTGCATGTGATCACCTGTTTAATTTATCTTGTCTTGAGCTTTTTGAGGGCTCTTGTTTTTTTCTTAAGCTGCGTTTATTAATATTAATTCGTTTTCTGTTTTCACTTTTTCGTTCGATTTGTTGGGCTTTTGCTTGGGTTAATTGTGCATAAGCCATTACAGCAATAATAGGAAATAAACTGGCAAAAGCGATTAAGCCAAAACCATCAATCAGTGGACTACGTCCCGGAATGGTACTGGCTAAACCTAAGCCTAAAGCGGCAACTAAAGGGACTGTGACTGTTGATGTGGTTACACCGCCAGAGTCGTAAGCCAGAGGCACAATTAGCTTAGGACAAAAAAAAGTTTGAATGACGACAACGATATAACCAGAGATAATATAGTAATGAATAGGATGACCAACCACGATTCGATAACTACCAAGGGCGATACCGATAGCAACACCAATCGCCACAGATATTCGTAAACTATTGGCCTTTATGGCTCCACCAGAAACTTCTTCTGCCTTTATTGCTACAGCAATCAATGACGGCTCAGCAATTGTAGTGCTAAAACCTATTGCAGATGCAAAAATATATACCCAGAAGTAATCTGACCAATGAATGCGAGTTAATACCTGTTCGCCAGTATGGATAAATTCTGGCGCTGTTAATTGTGTTGCCATCATTTTACCTAATGGAAATAAGGCTTTTTCTAGACCCAGTAAAAATAAAGCTAAACCAATTAATACATAAATAAAACCAAAGCCGACTTGTTTAATATGTGGAATGGGTTTGCGGATCACTAATAGTTGGAAACCTAAAATAATTGACAGTATTGGCAGTACGTCAATAATGGTGTTTTTTAAGGTAATTAAAAACTCAAAAAGTAAAGCCATTAATTGATCACCATGCCGTAAATCATCACAAAAACCATCGGGGTTAATGAAGCTAAAGCGATTAAGCCAAAACCATCGGTCATCGGGTTTCTACCTTTGATTGCCGAAGCTAAACCAACGCCCAGTGCAGTGACTAAGGGAACGGTAATGGTTGATGTAGTCACGCCACCTGAATCGTAAGCAATACCGATTATCCAACTTGGAGCAATCATAGTCATCATCACTACAAGTACATAGCCTCCCAAGATGAGGTATTGAATTGGCCAGCCACGTATAATACGTAATACACCAATCACAATGGCAAGCCCTACGGCAAATGCAACAGTAAAACGCAGTCCATTTGCATAGGAAATTTGTGCGGCTAAAGTATCTTTTATAATGCCACCAGAGGCGGCCACACTTGCTGCTTCTTTGGCTACAGCAATTAATGAAGGCTCGGCAACGGTGGTGCCAAAGCCCAGGCAAAAAGCGAAGGTAAGTAACCAACTAATGCTGCCTTTTTTTGCAAAGGCTTGTGCCATAGATTCGCCAATGGGAAATAGTCCCATTTCTAGGCCATAAATAAAAAAAGTCAGGCCGAGCACAACTAATGCTAAACCTACTAAAATATCACCAATATTTGGCATGGGTTGTTGGAGAACAGCAAATTGAAAAAAAGCGATCACTAAAATTATTGGCAGTAAGTCTTTGCAACTACCGAGTAATGCTTTTAAAAAAACGATAAGCTGTTGATTCATAAGAATAGTGTTTTAGTGGGTTTAGGGTATTATATAAAATGTGAAAAGTATTACTTTGTGCTGAATCAAACTAATTGTTTTATTTAAATTTAAGCTAAGCACAACGGATTAACCTTATATAAAATCAAGATGTCGCCTAACATTGTTAGGGTTTTCAATTATCTGTGCTAGAGTCATACTTTGATATATAACGGTTTGTGACTGGCTAAAGTAATTAACGCTTAGTCGTTAGCCTTATTTTATTTTACAAGTATCACTATTAATCATTAAGCGAGCAATAACATGAAAAAAATATCAATAGTATCCTGTGCAATATTTACTGTGTTGTTTAGCATCTCAAATGCTTTTGGCGCAGTTATCCCTTCAAGCAATGTTATTCAACAGCAGCAAAGTTTGTATAACACCCAACAAGTTTTAAGCTTACTTGATGGTGCAGAAGTTCAAGAAAAGTTAGTTTCTTTGGGGGTTAATGTTGCCGATGCTCGAACTCGAGTGGCTAATATGACACAACAAGAACTCAATACTTTTAATTCAACCCTAAACGATATGCCTGCTGCTAGCGGAGTCGTTGGTACTATAGTCACTGTGCTAGTGGTTTTAGCTGTTTTGGATGTAATGGGTATAACTGATGTTTATTCATTCATTAGACCCATAAATTAAATTATAGGTGTTAAATTATACCTTTTGTAAAGCTGGCCTATTGGTCAGCTTTTTGTTTTTAGCTAATGGCTGTGCAACGCCACCGCAAAGTAAGGCACTCTTGGCTTCACCGCCTGACATTACGACTAAACATCAAATTAACAACGTACCTTTCTTCCCCCAGCAAGATTTTTTTTGTGGTCCTGCAACGCTGTCTGAAGTTTTTAATTATTATGGGGTGGAAAAAGATCAACAAAGCTTAGCGGCTGAGTTATTTGTTCCAAAGTTAAAAGGTAGCTTTCAAATTGAGATGGTTGCTGCTGCTCGTCAAGCTGGTTTTGTTGCTTACGCACAAGAAGGTAATTTGGCTCAGTTATTGTCGTTAGTTAGCGAAGATATACCTGTTGTTGTTTTGCAAAATGTCTCAACGCCTTGGTATCCGATGTGGCATTATGCTGTGGTTACCGGTTATGACTTAAAAAAACAACTTATTACCCTGCATTCGGGTGACCTTGCTAATAGAGTTGCTGAGTTTAGTGTTTTTGAAAGAACATGGGCTAGAGGTAAATATTGGCTTTTAGCTGCGCTCCCCCCGACTAAAGCCAGTCAGTATTTGAAGCCATTCATTTATACGCGCGCAGCCCAAGATTTAATTTCAGTAGGGAAAAGCTCAGCGGGCATAACAGCGCTTACCCAAGCAACCAAGCAATGGCCAGATTATTGGCTACCTTATTTTTTATTGGGTAATTACTTTTTAAGCCACGATGTAAAACAAGCAAATTTTTGGTATCAACAAGGTTATAAATTAGCAACACAAGAGTCTGCTTACCTCAATAATTATGCTTATGCATTAAATGCGATAGGCTGTAACCAATTGGCAAAACAAACGATTGAACAAGCCTTAAGACTCGCACCGAAAGACGCAAACATTATTGATAGCCAACAAGCTATTTATCAAAGTAAAGAAACAGCACAATGTTCGATGTCATCTGTTTCACTGCATTAATGAGTTTAGCTTTTTCATGAACCTTTTAAAATTAATACTATGCGGTCAAGGAGACCTATTAATAACAAGTTTCCCCCTTAGTGTTAGTACCGCTCAGTATTAGTTCACCCTAGTGCCAATCTAAGTAGGGGGACTAATGGGGATCACTTAAATAATATGGTTGCTTTTTCTTTTGGTAATAAGGCGTCTGGCCGTTCTATTCGATAAAGACCATTAGTGTGCCTTTTTAATAACCAGAGACCTTCATTACCTATCTCTAAAACAACATCAGTACTCTTTAACATTCCATTAGCTGTGAAAGGTGGGAGTTCTATTAAAAGACTCTGTTGACTCGGTGATAGCCCTTTAAATACCTGTTCGATATAAATAGCACCCACACGAATAACTTGTTTGTTTGTAAGTGTTATATTTTGTTTATGTATTAGCTTTCCTGTTACGGCAACATCAGAAACTTTAACAAGCGCTTGCGAGCTTAAAAATATTTGATCGCCATGAGCGACAAACGAATTTAGTAGCATAAATAAAAAAAGTAAACACGTAAGTAGCTTAGTATAAAAGACTATTTTTTTTTGTACTATAGAACTATTTTTTAATAAAATAAAAGTCACCACTAATATTTTTTTCTTTTTACAATAAGCATAAGTAAGGCACTTAACAATAACAAAATAGTACTTGGCTCTGGAATAGCGGCGATTTGAACATCTCGAAGACCTACTCTCGTTATTAAAGTATCGAAATTTCTATTAGAGAAGGCACGGTCTAGTACTCGTTGCTCGTTTGGCATAGACGGTTGTGAAGCACCTGTTGCCATCAAACCATAATCCGACTCACCGGGGTTAAGTTCTTTTCCCCCTGGATGTGATAAGAAAAGAGAATGGCCAATTTCATGTGATGCTGTACCAGCTATCAGGTTAATCAGTTCTTTATTATTAGTGGCATAGCGGGCTAAGTCTGTTGCTATATTATTGGTGAAAATTGAACCAATAACCTTCCCTTGCCAATACGATGTTAAAGCACATCCTGAGCAGGCATGGCCTAAATGTGACTCTCCACTGGTTACGTTACCGAATTGAAAATACGAGAACTCATTATCGCCATTACTTGGGCCTGAACCTATTGTGCCAACTTCGAAATTAATATTTAGCTCTTTACCAGCCGATAAACCAGCATAGCTATAGCCAAAGAAGTCATTGCTGATCGCCGACGATATATTGTTAATAACGTCATTTAATCCCATGTTACTAAAGCCATAGATAGATTCATCAAAAGCATTAGTCTTAGCGCCATACATATCAGTAGAGTCGATAGTCGTGAAGTCTAAAATGATCGTGGTTGCTGCAGATTTTGGCATAAATACTGCCATTGCAGTAACCAATAACAGTAAAGTGAATATTCTTTTTTTTATTATTTGGTGGTTTTGCATGGTAAGCCTTTGTGTTTGCCAAGTTATATATGAAAAAAATTACTCTATGGAGCTTAAAATCAATTAAAAAAGGATTGTAGTTCGTTGTATAATACGACCAAGTTGTGGTTATCGCTATCTTATTGGTGATGTTATTATTTAATATAATATTGCGTTATTTTAACGCATAAAAATGCCAAGTCCCAGTTTTGTATTGTAATCTCCATCGTTTTTTTCGTCATAAAAGGGTGTTGATGTTAATAACTTTATACGTCGATTAATGCCCTGTAATAGTTGTGTTACTTAAAGAATTTTTAACTAGCTGGCTAGTCTTTATTTTATTTGTCATTAAAAGGGGGATGGGTAAATTGACACATAATAGTGCTAGCTGAGCTCTTTTCAAAGACAAGTAAATGGCTTTTAAAATGGGTGATTTCAGCAAGTGCTACTTTAAAGAGCTGATAATAATAATTCATAGAATTTATCCCTAATTAGAGGCCAACTTAAAGGCCAATCTTGTTGCAAGTGAAATACTTTAATATCGCGTAAAAATGATTTAGCGATTGTCTATGAAATCATCATTTAATTGACAATAAGGTACCAACAGAAGTTGAAGTGTATTCATAAAAAAAACAAGGTAAGCCATACGTTTAGCGCTAATTAAATGATCGTAATCACTGTTGGGAATGCAAATCAACTCCTCCCCCAATCATTGGTTATTAAAATCAGCCCTATGAGTCACTAACTAGATTATTAAGTCGGTAGGTTTGAAGTTATAACTTTCATTGATAACAACAATAAGCGGCTAATATTTGTTAGTCGCTTTTTTTTAGCTAATAAACCCTTATAATGTCAGCACACTTGCAAGAGAAGTACTTTATGACCATTGTTTATAAAACCCGAACTCAGTTAGTTGTTGAAACCCTTAGAGAGAAGATCCTCAGTGGCGAAATTCAAGCAGGACAACCTTTACGGCAAGCGGCATTAGCCGAAGAGTTAAATGTTAGTCGAATTCCGGTACGTGAAGCGTTACTACAATTAGAAGCTGAAGGTTTAGTTGCTTTTGAACCGCATAAAGGCGCTACAGCTACCGAGCTAAATGCTAGTCAAGTTGATGAATTATTTGAACTGCGTGCTATGTTGGAAGCTGACTTGTTGGCGTCATCAATCCCTCGTCTTACGGTTGAAAAACTTGACGAAGCGACAGAACTTCTTGGGAAATTAGACAAAGCGCTTGGTAAAGAAAATGCGGCTAATACCTGGAGCGAATTGAACTCTGATTACCATAACTGTTTATACTCAGGGGCAAATCGTCCGCAAACACAAGACTTAGTTAACACTTTGAATAAAAATGCAGACCGTTATATTCGCATGCATTTATTATGGGCAGGGGGTATTTCAAAAGCAGAATCTGAACACAATGAATTACTCGCTCTATGTAAAGCAGGTAATATTGAAAAGTCTGTTGCTTTGTTAAAACAGCATATTTTGGGTTCTCGTGATGAAATAAAAGCGTTCCTTTGTGCAAGAGAGCTCGCAGAAGGATAATGTTAATTCAGCCAAACCAATAAAGTAGCGGTAAAGTCTTGTCTGTACTTTATATTGTTGGATAGTAAAACATAACGGCTACTATGTTTATTTGGGATGTATTAAATCACTTATAATATTTTTGCGTAGAATTTAGCCTGATAATATTAAGCATTGAGGCTAAGGTTAACAGTCGAGAAGACACGGTAGACATTTAATTATCCAAAAAATCCTTAGTAAGTTTATCGCGACAGTGTCAGAATATCACTCATAACACAGTGATTAAATAAAGTATCACTTTCCCATCGTCATCCTGAATGAATTTCAGTATCAATATGACGGCTTTAAGATCTCGGATCTATTTAAACAAGGACTAAAAATGAGTTTATTAATCACCGGCGGTACTGGATATATCGGTAGTCATACCGTGGTAGAGTTACTTAAATTAGATAAAGATATTGTTATCGTTGATAACTTATCAAATTCATCTACCTTAGTCCTTGATCGCGTTAAAGCGATTACCGGGAAAACAGTAACCTTTATTAAAGCTGATATTTGCGATGAAGCAGCGCTCGATGCTGTTTTTGAGCAATATAATATCGAAGCAGTTGTGCACTTTGCTGGCTTAAAAGCGGTTGGTGAATCAAACGAAATTCCACTGAGTTATTATCAAAATAATGTCTCAGGCTCTGTTACTTTATTTCAGGTGATGGCTAAACATGGCGTTAAAAATTTAGTTTTTAGCTCATCTGCAACTGTCTACGGTGAGAATAACCCATCACCATTAGATGAAACTATGCCAACTTCTGCGACTAACCCATATGGGCAAACTAAATTAATGGTTGAGCATGTGCTGTTTGATTTAGCGAAAAGTGATAGCGAATGGTCAATCGTATGTCTGCGTTATTTTAACCCGATTGGCGCACATGAATCAGGGACTATTGGTGAAAATCCTAATGGTATTCCTAATAATTTATTACCTTATGTTGCCCAAGTAGCTGTAGGACGTTTACCTCAACTACAAGTCTTTGGAGATGATTACGACACGCCAGACGGCACCGGTGTTCGTGATTACATTCATGTGGTAGATTTAGCGATTGGTCATGTTAAAGCGTTAGAGAGTTTAACAAAAATACAAGGCTGTAAAGCCATTAATATCGGTACGGGAAATGGTACATCGGTATTAGAAATAGTGAATACTTTTGAACAAATTAGTGGTCAAAACATCGCTTATAAAGTTGTACCGCGCCGCGCGGGTGATATTGGCACTGTTTACGCTAATGCATCATTAGCAAACAGCCTATTAGGCTGGCAAGCAACACGTAATTTAAATACTATGATTGCTGATACTTGGCGCTGGCAGTCACAAAACCCTAATGGGTTTGAGTAAGTTAATTTATTCAGTAAACCGCAATTTTAAGCATTGCACATCAAACTAAAAATCACTAAAGTAGCGGCCTTAATTGCCGCTATTTTTTTATGTTGGAATTGGTCTTAATTACACTTATGCACGCTGTACATAAACTTCATCATTATCGTATGAGTCTGAGCACGACGACTTACAAGTCTCGTGGGCAACGTGTTGTACGTTGTGACTTATGTCGTCTAGCAAAACCTCATTGTATTTGTTCATATTCGCCAAAATCTACCAGTAATGCCGGTTTTTTATTATTGATGTATGACACAGAAGTACTAAAACCAAGTAATACAGGCAAGTTAATTGCTGATGTCGTGCCAGATACCTTTGCATTTCTTTGGTCAAGAACTAAAGAAAATAAAGAAATGTTAGCCATTTTAAACGACGAGCAATGGCAACCTTATGTTGTTTTTCCTCAACAGTATGCACAGGCTGAACGTGAGGTTTTTTGTAATGAAATGACCATACCTTCAGGTAAAAGACCACTCTTTGTTATGTTGGATGGTTGCTGGCGTGAAGCGAAAAAAATGTTTCGTAAAAGTCCTTACTTGAACCAATTCCCCATTGCTGCTTTTGACCCACATTTACTTGACGAAGCGGCTAATACCTCTCGCTATCAAATACGCATTGCCGAAGAAAACTATCAATTTGCTACCGCAGAAGTCGCGGCAAAAATGTTAACAATGGCAAAAGAACCGGTCAATGGACAATTATTGGATCAATGGTTTGATATGTTTAGTTATCAATATCAAAAAAGTGTTTGCCAGAAAAATAAAGGTAACCCCAAAGCCTTAGAAGATTATCTTGATTTTACTAAGCAAAAGGGGATTAAATTAAAAGCAACACTATAGGGTAATACAACTAATGTCATTAACTGTTTCGGTATTCACTGTTTCGGTATATAATGCGACCGCGAATTTAATGAGGGTAAGTTATGAGAATATGTGGTGTTGAATTAAAAGGTAATGATGCAATTATTTGTATTATGTCACGTGAAAACGGTTTGTATGATATTCCGCAAACACGCGTGCAAAAAATATCTTTAGTAGATGCAGGTGATTCCGAAGCAGTACAACACTTCCAATTTACCTTTGCTAAATTGATGGAAGACTATCACGTTGATAAAGTTGTTATCCGTGGTCGTGCTTTAAAAGGTAAATTTTCTGGTGGACCGATTGGCTTTAAATTAGAAGCGTGTATTCAACTTATAAAAGAACTACAAGTAGAAATTATTGCGGGTAGTTTTGTTAAGAAAACCCTGGTAAGAAGTCAAATAGATATTGATTTTCGTGATACCGGCTTGAAGCAATATCAAGAACCTGCCTTTGATACCGTTTTTGCTTTTTTTGAAAGTGACCCTTACATGAAGTAAGTGTTTCTTTTAGTTTAAGCTGATAAAAACCCCAGTAAGTTTGCACTTACTGGGGTTTTTACGTTTAAGACGAACAGTAGGATATGGTGCTAATAGCCGGATTAATATGCTTCAAATGTGCTAACAGATAAAATGATGAGAAACGTTATCAGTCACTTTTGTTAATAACCGTTAATAACGCCGCAATAAGCTCATGGGTGCTAGATTTAATAGCGGCAGAATTTTTTTTCTTAATTTTGGACTCTAAGCTCATTGCGACTCGTGTTATGTTGCTATAACCAAACATTTGTGCGGCTCCAGCTAGTTTATGTGCTTGCTTAGCAAGTGCATCATTATCATTCGTTTGGTTCAACAATATGAAGTTTTTATGTTCTGCAATTAAACCCACTTCAAATTTAGCAACCAAATCAGATATATCAATGTTGCTATTAGTTAGCGAGCTATTGTCTTCGTGGTTGGTTTTGATAGGCTGTTCAAAATACTTAGCGATGGTATTGATAAAGTTTTGTCGCTCAAAAGGCTTAGCTTGAAATCCATTAAATCCTAGCGCTAAATATTGTTCTAGATCTTTGGCTAAGGTATTTGCCGTTAATGCAATAATCGGTACTTCACAAGATCTAGCTCTTAGAATTTTTATCGCTTCTATACCATCCATTTTTGGCATCTGAATATCAAGTAAGATTAAATCAGGTTTATTTTTAAAGTAAGACGCTATTACTTCGTAGCCGTTTGTCGCAGTATAAACCTCAAAACCTAGTCCGGTCAGTAGCCTGCTCATTAAATGCCTATTATCATCATGGTCTTCAGCCAATAAAATAGCGCCACTGAAGGTCTTCTTTGTTACTTCGAATTCTTTTACAATCTCAGTTGAACTGGTGGGAGTGAACGGTAATATCAAGGTAAAAATACTGCCTTGACCTATCTCACTTTCAACATCGATTATTCCCCCCATGAAGTCTGCTAATTTTTCAGATAAATTTAGCCCTAAACCTGAGCCACCAAAGCGCCGACTAATGCTGGTATCTGCTTGCGTAAAGGCGTCAAACACTCTTCTTAATTGTTCATCACTGATACCTATGCCTGTATCACGTATTTTGAAGGTTAATTCGTTGATATGATTATAATGTTGCGCGTATATTTCAATAGCAACATCCCCTTTTTCAGTGAACTTAATGGCATTTGAACAAAGGTTAATAAGAATTTGCTTTAAACGAAAGCCATCAATATTGATCATAAAAGGGGAGGGCAAAGTATGGTATATGGTAAAATTTAAGCCTTTAGATTTAGCTTGTTCTGAGAAAATATTTTTAATGTCGACAAGTATTTGTATCAGATCTAAGGCCGTTATTTCTAATTCAAATTTATTTGCCTCTATTTTGCTTAAATCTAGGGTGTCATTCAATAAGCTAAGCAAGTGCAAGCTATTATTATATATGACTTTTATGCTGTCAGCACTGTTATCAATATCACCATGTAATATCGCTTCAGTTTGGCCAATAATAGAGGTTAAAGGTGTTCTTATCTCATGGCTCATATTCGCTAAGAATTGAGATTTAACTTCATTCGCTTTAATAACCTTTTTCGATTCTTGTTTGATTGAAGCCGTTTGTGTGGAAACTTGATGCTCTAATTGCTTAATAAGGTCACGTTCAAAAATTGCTTTTTTTTGATGAGCCCTAATAAAAAAGACTAATATGAACAAAGATGAGATGAAATATAAGGTATATGCCCACCAAGAGTTCCAGAACGGTGGTTGCACGGTTATTTTAAGTGAAACACCTTCTTCATTCCAAATACCATCAGGGTTGCTTGCTTTTACTCTTAGTAAGTATTCACCACCAGATAGATTTGTGTACGTTGCTCGGCGATTTTTATAATCGGTCATTATCCAATGGTCATCAAAACCTTCAAGCTTGTATGCATATTGATTTTTTTTTGGGGCAGAAAAATGTAAAGCACTAAACTCAAACGCCACTAAATTTTCTTTGTGGGTTAAAGTGATTGCTGATGTTGCATGGATCCCTTTCTCCAAAAAAAATGTACCATCTTCTGGTTTTGCCTTATTTTTATCGTGTTCTTTATTGGCATCGATAGCGACTGATTGATTCAACAATAGCATTTCGGTGAAAACGACCACAGGTTTATTGTTATCCTGAATTAGCTTATTAGGAAAAAATCGATTAAAACCATTAATGCCGCCAAAAAACAATTCGCCACTGTCACTCTTATAAGAAGCGCCAGCATTAAATTCATTACTTTGTAAGCCGTCGGCAACATCATAATTTTTAAACGTTTTAGACTTGGGGTTAAATTGAGATAAGCCTTGATTGGTACTTATCCATAAATAACCTTGCTCATCAATCTCTATTGCATAAATGGTGCTATCAGGTAATCCATCCTCTTCGGTAAAACGTACAAACTCCCCCGACTTCATATCCATAAGGTTTAAGCCATTCATGGTGCCTACCCAAAGGTTACCCTCGTCATCTAAAGCTATTGAGCTAATATAATTATGACTTAAACTGTTTGGTTGAGTCATATCATGACGATAATGAGTAAATACTTCAGTCTTCGGATTGAAATAATTAAGGCCCTCAACAGTAGCCACCCAAAGATTTTTTTGGTTATCTTCAGTTATTGCTAAAACATGGTTATGGCTCAAACTGTTTAAATTAACTTCACTATGCTGATAGGTCCTGAATTTTGCAGTTTTAGGGAGAAAATAATCTAGGCCATTAGCAGTACCTACCCAAAGGTTATTTTGGCTGTCTTCAGTTATCGCTTGGATACCTCTGCTACCTAAACTGTCTGAATCATCCAAGTTATGCCGATAAGTACTGAATACCTCCGTTTTGAGGGTGAATTTATTTAATGCACTCCTAGTGCTAAACCAAATATTGCCTTGGTGATCTTTAGTTATTGCGTTAACCCAGTTATTACTTATATTTTCTGGGTTAGTTTTATTTATACTATAATGCTCAAACTGCTGAGTTTTTTTATTAAAGCGATTAATACCTTCTGAATCAACCCCCACCCAAAGATCGCCTTGCTGGTCTTCAACGATCGCAGCAACCCAATTACTACTTAAGCTCCCGGGGGTAAAGGCATCTCGACGGTAATGACCAAACTGCTCTATTTTTGGATTGAAGCGGCTAAGACCCGCTTTGTTAGTCCCTGACCAAATATTACCTTCTCTGTCCTCTAAAATAGCCATAACATTACCTGAGCCTAGGCTATTTATATTAGCCTCTTCATGACGGTAATAGGTGAAAGCCTCAGTTTCAAGGTTCAGTCTATTCAATCCCATATTTGTCCCAATCCAAAGGTTGCCGTTTTTATCAGCTGCTAACGTTAAAACTACTCCATCACTTAAACTATTAGCATTATTAGCCTCATGGCGGTAATGAGTAAATTGCTCAGTCTGCAGACTAAATCGATTTAAGCCGTCTTCAGTAATCATCCAAAGATTATCTTGCCTATCGGTAATTATTGACCAAACTGTTCCTTGAGTTATGCTATTGGGGTCGTTAGCATTGTGAACGTAATGAGTAAATTGCTCGGTTTTTGCATTAAAGCGACTAAGACCAGCATGAGTGCCAACCCAAATTTCGCCGTTATTATCCTCTAATATTGCCCAGACATTATTATGGCTTAAACTCTTTGGATTATTTATATTATATTTATAATGAGTAAACTGCCCTGTTTTTGGATCAAAACGATTAAGTCCGCCCCGAGTACCAATCCAAATATTGCCTAAGCGGTCTTGAGTTATTGCATTGACAACATCATGGCTTAAGCTATTTGGCTTATTAGCATTGTGACGAAAGTGGCTAAACTGTTCAGTTCTCGGATTAAAGTGATTAAGTCCAACTTCTGTACCTATCCAGAGGTTAGCACTTTTATCTTCAAATATAGTTCGAATCACATTGCCTGTTAGTGAGTTCTGATTTTTACCACTATGTTTAAATACTTTAAACGTATAGCCGTCATAACGCGCTAACCCGTTGGAAGTCCCTACCCATATAAAGCCTTGTCTGTCTTGTAGTATTTGAGTTACATCACTTTGTGGTAGGCCATCTTCAATAGATAGACGCTCAAACCGAGTTGATTGCACTGCAGCGAATGAAACGCAGGAAGGAAAAAGTATCAGCAAAAATAAAAACAGCGAAGGCTTTATTTTACGGTTATTGAAAATAACACTCATTTTTACAAAACCTTTCAATATGAGTAATACAGCAGATTTTAACTTCATAATTGGGGGTTAACTTTAGTGAGCTATATGGCGATGAAAGAATATTATTATTACATTATTAGGTTATAAACAATACAAATAAACTTTTATTAAAAATTTTTAAAGCTGGACGTTATTCCGCTGAAAAGGACTTTATTGGATATAAAATCAGCATGTAAATATAAGCACTTAGCTTTTTTAGCAACCATAAAGCGCTATGTCAGTTAATATCTTTTTCAGTTATAAATCGTCATGCTGAGACTCATATAAATCTAGTATCAGCATGACGGAGTCTTAAATAACGGATATTAATAATATTAGGGTTAACGTTACTTAGTTGTCGTTAAACCACGACGGTCAAGCAAAGGTTGAACTTTAGGGTCTTGACCTCTAAAGCGACGGTACATTATGGTAGGATCTTCACTACCACCGGGCTCTAAGATATGCTTACGGTATAAATCTGCAGTTTTCTCATCGAATATGCCATTTTCTTTAAACGCTAACCAAGTATCTGCATCATAGATATTTGACCAAATGTAGCCGTAATAACCTGATGAATAACCGCCAGAGAATATATGAGAAAAGTAACCTGTTCTATAACGAGGTGATATCTCTTTGATTAAGCCAATTTCTGATAAGACCTTTTTCTCAAATACTGCAGCATCTTGCAACTCTGCTGTTTCTAAAGAATGCCAACTCATGTCAAGTAAAGCTGCACCAAGGTATTCAGTGGTACCAAAACCTTGATTAAATTTACCTGAAGCTTGAATTTTATCAACTAATGCCATTGGAATAACTTCACCGGTTTTATAGTGCTTAGCAAAGTTTGCTAATACTTCTGGTTCAGTCATCCAATTTTCCATGACTTGTGAAGGATATTCAACATAGTCACGTGGTAAAGCAGTACCTGTTTGTGAGCGGTAATAACCGTTAGACAACAAGCCCTGAATTGCATGACCGAATTCATGAAATAAAGTTGACGCTTGATCAAAAGTTAATAATGTTGGCGTATCACCGACCGGGCGTGGATAATTTAATACGTTGTAGATAATAGGGGTAACTTCTTCACCATACATACGATGTTGTTTACGGAAGCTGCTCATCCAAGCACCACCACGTTTACTTTCGCGCACGTAATGGTCAGTCATATAAATACCAACATAGCTGCCGTCTTTATCAAAGACTTCAAAGGTACGTACATCTTCATGGTATTTAGGTAAGTCGTTGCGTTCTTTGAAGGTTACGCCCCATAATTTCTCTGCGGTGAAAAATATTCCCTGTAAAGTACCTTCTAGCGAGAAATATGGCTTAGTTTCTGCTGCATCTATATCGTAGCGAGCTTTACGAATTTTCTCAGCGTAGTACCACCAATCCCAGGCTTCTATTTCAATTTTAGTGCCTTGTGAGTTAGCCAGCTTTTGCATATCAGCTGACTCTTCTTTTGCTCTCGCTAAAGCAGCTGGCCATACTTGATTTAATAAACCAAATACGTTTTCAGGTGTTTTAGCCGTCGCATTTTCAAGGACAAAATGTGCGTGAGTTTTATAACCTAATAATTGTGCCTTTTGGTAACGTAAGCTGGCTGTTTCTGCAGCAATACTCTTGTTATCAAACTCATCATCATTGTTACCGCGCATGGTGTAACCTTTATATAAGGTTTCCCGTAATTTACGATTAGTTGCATAGGTTAGAAAGGGGTTTTTGCTAGGACGATGAGTGGTGAATACCCATTTACCCTCATGGCCTCTATCGCTTGCCGTAACAGCGGCGGCGGCAATAATATCATCAGGTAAACCGTTTAGATCAGCCTTGTTATCAATAACCATTTCAAAGCTGTTCGTTTCGTGTAATAAATTTTCGCCAAATTTTAAGCTTAATTCACTCAATTGCGTATTAAATTGGCGTAATTTTACTTTGTCAGCATCTGATAAATTAGCACCACCACGGACAAAACCTTTGTAGGTTTTCTCAAGTAAGGTTAATTCGTTTACTTGTAAATTCAGTTGATCTTTTTTGTCATAAACCGTTTTTACCCGAGCAAATAATTTTGCATTAAGATTAATGTCGTCATTTAGCGCTGATAATTGTGGTGATACTGCTTTGGCAATATTACGCATTTCTTCGTCAGACATTGAACCGGTTAAACCGTAAAATACATTACTGACGCGGTTAAGAAAGTCACCTGACTTTTCCATCGCTTCAATGGTATTTGCAAATGTTGCTGTGTTAGTGGCATTGGCAATAGTGGAAATTTCTATTTTATTTTCACTAATAGCTTGCTCAAATGCGGGTAAGTAATCACTTTTTTTAATTTGATCAAAAGGGGGGATGCCGTGTGGCGTAGTAAATGCACTGAACAATGGATTTATATGTTCAGCTTTTTTAATTTTTTGCTGACTTTCTTTGGTTTGATTCTTGTTATCGTCGTACGACTGACAACCGGCTAATGCGATAGCAATAGCAAGCGGGGCGAGTAAGCGCTTTTTCATAAATGACCTTTATTAAATGTTAGACAATTAAATGACTTTGTTAATATCGTATAGACAAAGCTAATGAATTTATTCTATGTTGCACTCGGCCAAGCTACAAGATGCAGCACGTTTAAAAACGGTGAGTAACCGGTTAAAAAAGCTGAATTGTTAAGTTGTCAGCTTTTACCTTGATTATTTTTGTAAAATACAGAATAAGATAAATAAGTAGGCTTTAGTGGAAATAAAAATCCCGTGCGAGCACGGGATTATATAAGTGCAATATGTAGCTGAGCTTAATCAGGAATATAATCAAGTACTAAGCTATTTGCAGTTGAATTGTAGTGAATAATTCGCTGGTAGTTTGGCGATATATAACTGTCAACAGAACCAGCTGTATATCCGACGGTAAATAAAGCTTGTTGGTTTTCATCATATTTACTAAGAATAAAAACGCCACTACTATCGAAACGATAGAAATAACTATTATTAGCCGAGTCAATGGCTACGTTAACCGTTCGTATACTCGCTCGTAAAACGCCTTGGTCAGTAAAACTTGTACCATCAAAAGTTGTCCACTCTGAAGTGGTGCTCGCTGTATAAAGGTCTGCACCACGACTACTGGTGACTATATTTGATAAAACGCCACTATAAGCGCTGTTAATATTTTCATCACTGGCAATTTGTTGAACACTTTCAGCAGTAAAGGCATTGTACGCTAAGGTATATTGTAGCAATGCTGAGGTGTTAGCGTTATAAGCAATAACATGATTGCTTGCAGGTACGTCATAGATAATGGGTGAGTTGAAAGTATTTTCTCTATCCCAGAACTGCACCGCTAAGGCTAAGTTTGCATATTCTAACGCTTGGCTGATAACAATGGCTTTACCGGCGACCATCGCGATAGTTTTAGGCCTAAATTGTAGATCTATGTCAGCAGCTGGCAGTAAGTTAATACTGAAATCGTTAAGGTTTATTTGATAATGATTAATACGCGTTTGTGGCTGCCCATTTTCATCGTTGTAGTTTTCACTATTTGAAGCTAACAAGAGTGAGCCATCTGGGTGAATAACCAAGTCGGTTAAATCAGCACCGCCAAGTGGTGAATTAATCGTTGTTATTGCAGCGCCAGTAATAATATTAAACACTTTTATCACATCACCTTGGCCGATATAAATATTAGGACGCAGTGGGTCTAATACGACAGCTGAGGTATTAGGTGTAATATCAGTGATAACAATTTCACTGATGCTTGTTGTGTCAAAATCGCCTTTTTCAAAGCTGACTTTTATTGTACCCTTGACGCTTTCAGAACTATTGACCGGTGCTAAGGTGATTTCGCCATAGTACAAACCATTAGTCGTTATTTTACTTGGATCGGCGTCGATCGCTAGGGTATTATTAACGGTATCAGCCGTTAACGTTAACCAATTAACATTACTTTGTGCTTGCCAAGCTACCGCACTGGATTTATTGGTGACAATATCTACCGTATGACTGAGCGTTGACTTGTCCGCTTGTGAAGTAAAGGTTAGTGCTGAAGCGTTACTGAATAACCTTATTTCATCAACCGCTAACTCAACCACTACTTGTACATTGATGCCCGTCTCTGGGTCGGTAAAAGTAATGATACCGGTAAATAACCCCCAACCGATGATCTCATTTGAATCAATGGAAATAACAAGCGTTTTACTCTCTTGCGTTGTTGTTTGAGTCAAAGATAACCATGAAACATCTGTTGTTGCTTGCCATGAATCACTCACGCCTGAAATAGTCAATTCCTGGCTAGCAACGCTGGCATTGCCTAAGGTAGTATTAAAGGACAACTGAGATGCCGACACATCAAACTGCGCTAAAGTTACCATTTCTATTTGAGTACTATTTACCGCGTTCACTAACAAGCGTTTATTATCAGATGAAATATCAATGCTGGTGGGCTGTTGTCCCTGAGTTTCAATGGTAGCAGTCAGTGCTGATGCTTGGTTGTAAACATTCACAACGAAGCCGCTAGCGGGAACAAAACGAAGATAATGGGCAAAATTGTTATTCGACTTTTCAACAAATAACGTCGTTGCACCGTCTGCTTGGTTGAGTAATCCCATATCGGTAAAAGCGTTGCCATCAAAGCTAATGTGTTCACTTGTTGGGCTAATAAGATAAAGCGCCGTTTCGTTATCATTAACGACAAAGCTTGAAATACTATCGGCTTCAGCTAACCGTTCTGGTTTATATTCATGGGTTAAGCTCGTAATGATTTTATCTTGACTGAAGTCATTAATTTTTGCGTTATAGCGATTTAAGGTTGCTGTTTGAAAGTCTAATGCATATAAAGCTTCTGTTTCACTGGCTTGGTCAATGGTTTCCGTGAAAAAGATATTTTCACGATCCCAAAATAAGCGTTGTAACTCTTCATTTGCGTATTCAAGTGTTTGCGTGACAAGAAAGTATCGGCCAGAAAATTGTACGTAACGGCTAGGTTCAAACTCTATGGTTGGTGATGAAATTTCAGTAAAACTATAATCGCTTAAATTGATATTATAACGATGAACAACTTCAGTGGTGGTCTCGTCTTCATTGATAACAACTTCAAGCGCTTTTGCTAGTAATTTACTACCGTCAGGATGAACAATAAATTGCTCAAGTAGGGTGTTATCAGGAGCGATAGCGATGGTTGCAATTAATTCACCACTATATTGTTGATAAACAAGTAAGTTGTTTTCTGAGCCAACATAAAAGTAGGGCATGTTAGGTGCTGCTATCACGGTATCGATATTTGCGGCTATGTCCGTGATGACTTTAGTTTCTGTTTGCTCAGTACTTTGAAATAATGATACCGGTAGAACATGCCCAATAACAACTTCATTTTCAATGGCATTGAGGGTTATTTCAGTTTGACTTATCGCCGCTACCGGCATGGCATTAACATCAACAGCAACTTTAAGAAAATCATTGTCGAGTTTTGTTAAGGTTAACCAGGTTGAGGCGGAACTTGCTTGCCAATTTATTTCAGCGCTGCTGTTGGTACTGACTTTGATGGTTTGCTCAAGCACTGAAATATTCGCGGTTGACGTAAAAGCCAAGCTGGCTTGGTTGGCATACAAATATTGATTATCTAAACCAACTTCTACAGGGATAAGCTTAGTATCACCCGTTGTTGTTTCGGTGAGTATAATATTTCCGCTTGCTAACTGCGCGGCAGTAAAACTGCTAATATTCGGGGTAACGGTGACCGTTGCATCACCTGAGCCCGAAGATATGTCAAAAGTTATCCAGTCAATATCACTGCTTAACTGCCAGTTATTACTCTCACTGGTGATAGCGATTGTTTGGCTAGGAATGCTGACATCACCAAAGGTGCCACGAAAACTGACCAGCTCAGTATCTATATTTGCTTGCCAAATAAGTAATGAAACGTTGATGTCATGATGCACTAAGGTTGCGCCATTATCAGAGAGTTCGCCCGTTGAAAAACGCAGCTTTGTGACGTATTCACCTAAATTAATTTGGTCTGCTTGGGTTAAATCAATATGAACAGTAGCAGAATTACTGGTTAGGTTTTCAGTTCTAAAGGCTAGCCAGCCCACGGGTTGGGAGTCAGGGGCATAACCCACTAATAAACCGTCGCCAGCAAAAGTAACATTAACGGTTATTGAATCGTCAAACTCAGTAATTATCTCATTGCTAAAGCTAATCGTTGAAACATCAGCGTTGATGGCGTAATTTTTTGATTTATCATTAGAACCACCACAGGCAGAAAGCAATAATGTTATACAAAAAATGGTGAACATTTGACTGAGGTTCTTAAAACATACCTTCATACAGATCCCTGTTTTATTTTGCTGTTTATCTGCAAACTTTACGCTTACTTTTATAACAACTTATTCTGCGTGATTATTCACTCAAAGTAAAAACTTATTATTTATCTAAAATTTAAATAATTGAACACTATAATTATCCGTTAATTTAAAGGTAAAATAAGCGGTAAAACGTCTTTAAAGGTGATGAATCATTGAACAAAGCTATCTTACATTGTTCGGTAGGTATCCTCTCTCGTCGCGAGCATTCTTATGAAGAGTTAATGCAAAAGCTCAAATTTCGTCAACACAGTGAAGATGAAATTACGCCAGTCCTTGAATTTCTAATTAAAAAAAACTATTTGAGTGACCAACGTTTTGCCGAATCTTTGTTTGGTAGCCGCCTTAATAAAGGTTATGGTTGGCTTTATATTAGCAATGAATTGGAACAAAAAGGTGTTTGCGATACTATTATAGTTGAACTGAGTAAAAATCAGCAAATTGATTGGTATCTTCAAGCCGAGCTTGCGTATAATAAACGCTTTGGCGAAAGTACAATTAAAGACCAAAAAGATAAATTAAAACGCATTCGATTTATGCAGTCTCGAGGTTTCTCTTCGGATGAAATCATGATATTGATTAAATATACTCATAGCGATTAAACGAATAAATTCAAGAATTAACTTTTCAGAGAGTGAACATTCCCATGATTAAAACTAGTGCACAATTACGACAGACTTTTTTAGACTTTTATGCTTCGAAGCAACATCAAATTGTTCCAAGTAGTTCATTAGTTCCAGGTAATGACGCGACGTTATTATTTACCAATGCTGGTATGGTTCCTTTTAAGGACGTTTTTTTAGGGGCAGAGAGCAGAAGTTATACCCGTGCAACCTCGTCGCAACGTTGTGTTCGTGCGGGTGGTAAACATAACGATCTAGAGAACGTTGGCTACACGGCGCGCCATCATACTTTCTTTGAAATGTTAGGTAACTTTAGTTTTGGTGATTACTTTAAAGAAGACGCTATACGTTTTGCCTGGGAATTTTTAACTGTCAAATTAGCCTTACCTAAAGAAAAGCTATTAGTGACTGTTTATGACAGTGACGAAGAAGCCTTCGCTTTTTGGCGTGACGAAATAGGTATTCCGGTAGATAAAATTATTCGTATCGGTGATAAGTCACCCAGTAAAAAGTACGAGTCAGACAACTTTTGGTCAATGGGTGATACGGGGCCATGTGGACCTTGTTCTGAAATATTCTATGATCATGGTGAAAATATTTTTGGTGGACCTCCAGGCTCACCAGATGAAGATGGTGATCGTTTTATTGAAATTTGGAACTTAGTCTTCATGCAGTACAACCGTCATGCTGACGGTACTATGGAAAACTTGCCAAAGCCTTCTGTTGATACAGGTATGGGCTTAGAACGTATTTCAGCGATAATGCAAGGCGTGCATAGCAATTATGAAATTGATATTTTTCAAGGATTAATTAAAGATACTGCTGAGTTATTACAGTGCAATGATTTAGAACATAAGTCTTTGCGTGTAATTGCCGATCATATTCGCTCATGTAGCTTCTTAATAGCAGATGGTGTTATGCCTTCAAACGAAGGTCGTGGCTATGTATTACGTCGTATTATTCGACGTGCCGTACGCCACGGTCATAAATTAGAAGCAAAATCACACTTCTTTCATCGACTAGTTGTTTCATTAGGTAAGCAAATGGGTGAAGCCTACCCTGAGCTTATTAGCCAACAAGCGGTTATTGAAAAAATATTACGTATCGAAGAAGAGCAATTTGGCCGCACCCTAGATCGTGGCATGATCTTACTTGAAGATATTTTAGCGAATCTTAAAGGCGACACTATTTCAGGTGACGATACCTTTAAACTTTATGACACCTATGGTTTTCCTGCCGATTTAACGGCAGATATTGCCCGAGAACGTCAATTAAAAGTCGACCACAATGGTTTTGACATTGCTATGGGACTTCAACGCGAACGTGCTCAGCAAGCAAGTCAGTTTGGTTCTAACTATAACGACCAGCTTAAATCTGATCACAACACGCAGTTTAAAGGTTATACCCGTAATGAATTCTCCGCAACTATTGTTGAATTATTCAATAACGAAGCGTCGGTTGCTGAATTAAAAGCAGGCGAGCAGGGCATTGTTATTTTGGACAAAACACCTTTTTATGCGGAGTCGGGTGGCCAAGCAGGAGACCAAGGCCTTCTTCATATTGATGACGGTATATTTGAAGTACATGACACCACTAAAATGGGTAACGCCTTTGCTCATAAAGGAATTGCTCGCGTAAATATTGGCTTAAATCGCCTAGTAAAAGCAGAAATAAATACTGAGCGACGCGCAGCTATCGTTAAAAACCACACGGCTACTCACCTTCTTCATGCCGCTTTACGTAGCGTCTTGGGTGAACATGTTACGCAAAAAGGTTCGTTATGTGATGCTGAAAAGTTACGCTTTGACTTCTCTCACTTTGAAGGGGTTACCGCGCAAGAGTTGCAAACTGTTGAACGTCTAGTTAACCAAGAAATACGTAATAACTTGTCTCGTGAAACCAACTTAATGCAGATAGACGAAGCTAAAGAAAAAGGCGCTATGGCTTTATTTGGTGAGAAATACGACGATGAAGTACGAGTGGTTACTTTAGGTGGTTTTTCTACCGAGCTTTGTGGTGGTGTTCATGTTGAGCGTACTGGCGATATTGGCTTTGTTAAAATAGTGTCAGAATCAGGTATAGCTGCAGGTGTTCGTCGTATAGAAGCTGTTTCCGGTGAGTGTGCACTTGCTTTTACTGAGCAGCAAGGTTCAAATCTAAGCTTAGTTGCCTCAATGGTTAAATCTGATGTGGCGAGTATGCCAGGAAAAGTTGAGCAATTAATTAGTCGTGGTAAGCAACTCGAAAAAGAAATTCAAATCCTAAAACAGCAAGTGGCGGCTCAAGCCGGTTCTGATTTAATCAGTGAGGCTGTAGATGTTAATGGTGTGAAAGTACTTATTGCAGATTTAGCAGGTACCGAGTCTAAAGCGCTTCGTGGCATGATGGATGAACTCAAGAATAAAATAGGCTCAGGGATCATTTTATTAGGCACAGCATCAGACGGAAAAGTAGGTTTGATCGCTGGTGTAACTAAAGATCTCACTGGACAGGTAAAAGCCGGTGATTTAGTTAATGCCGCAGCACAGCATGTCGGTGGCAAAGGAGGTGGGCGTCCAGATATGGCACAAGCTGGTGGCAACAAGCCAGAGAATTTACCTATGGCATTAGACACAGCGAAAGCATGGCTAATTGACCAGTTATCGTAATATTATAGTAAGCTAATATATTTCATTAAGGAGCGTTTTAGCTCCTTTTTTGTGGGTAAATCTTTTAAATAGTAAGTTAGGTTACTTAGCGGTTAATGCAGAGTTAACATACGTCAACTACAATATTAATAATAACAAATAGTTATAATTATTTCCAAAAAATAACTTTATTGCTTGAATAAGCTTGCTAGAATGCCAATATTGGTTATAAGTGCAAAGTTAATAACTGATTATCACTCGTGGTAATAAAATCTTTGTAAATAGTGGTAAAACTGGGTCTTAGTGAACTTAAGTAACTATTTTTTACAAAGTTTTTAATTTTTATTATGTACTTTTACCAAAATTAAACTAAATTTATTACTAGCTTATAATTTTTTAGTGGACTGGCTTTTAAACATAAAGGATATTTAGGATGTTAATTTTAACTCGTAGGGTTGGTGAAACGTTAATGATTGGTGACGAAGTTACCGTCACAGTTTTAGGTGTAAAGGGTAATCAGGTTCGTATTGGCGTAAATGCGCCAAAAGAAATATCTGTTCACCGTGAAGAAATTTACATGCGCATACAAGCAGAAAAAACAGGAAGTGACAGTAGCGAAGCCGAAACAGGTAATAAATTTTAGCTTTGTTGAACACCTTCATTAAAAAAAGTCGGCAATTGCCGACTTTTTTAATGACTAATATTAATTTTTTTCAGCATTAATTTAGTGACAATAATCTTTTTGAGCTTGAAAAATAGCCTTGTTGGTTGAAATCTCGGCAAACAGATTTAAAAGTACAGAAAAATAGAAAATATTGTTGACTTATTTTCTCGATCCATTAGTATTCGCACCCACTGGAGATGTGACCGATTGGTTGAAGACGCTCACCTGTTAAAGGAGTATCTGGCTACTAGCCTGATAGAGAGTTTTTTCTAAGATGTATTTCAAAGTACGTATTAGAACTCAACAGTAAAGAAGTAAAAATGGAGAGCTGTCCGAGTGGCCGAAGGAGCTCCCCTGCTAAGGGAGTAACGGCTTTAAATCCGTTCGAGAGTTCGAATCTCTCGCTCTCCGCCATTACTTTTATTAAAGGTAACTGCGGTAAAAGTAATAAATGAAAAGCAATTTGCTATCTTTAGACTAAGATATAAAAAATAGTTCATGTGAGGGCGCGTAGCTCAGCTGGATAGAGTACCTGGCTACGAACCAGGCGGTCGCAGGTTCGACTCCTGCCGCGCCCACCACTTTTCTTTATTGAAATGTGGACTAAGCAAATATCATCGCTTATAAAATTAATAGATATTATCTTCAAACGAGATATTAAATAAGGTTTAATGTGGGCGCGTAGCTCAGCTGGATAGAGTACCTGGCTACGAACCAGGCGGTCGCAGGTTCGACTCCTGCCGCGCCCACCACATTTGCTGTAAAGCTGGAATAAACCAATCTTCGGATTGGTTTTTTTTCTTCTGTAATATAGCAGTTAAAAACTCAAGTATCATCCTTAGGAGGTATTTTGAGTTGTTAAGCAAATACCAAGGCTTATAAAAATAATGGGTGTTATCTTTGAACAAGATAGTAAATAAAGTTTAATGTGGGCGCGTAGCTCAGCTGGATAGAGTACCTGGCTACGAACCAGGCGGTCGCAGGTTCGACTCCTGCCGCGCCCACCACATTTGCTGAAAAGCAGAAATAAACCAATCTTCGGATTGGTTTTTTTTCGTCTAAAGTAAAGTGATAGTGTATCGAACCTGCTGGAGAGACCGAGCATATAATAGCAGCTACGAAACTAACCGCTTCCGATCGCAGGTTCGATTCCTGCCGCGCCCACCACATTTGCTGAAAAGCAGAAATAAACCAACTTCGAGTTGGTTTTTTTTCGTCTAGATTTTACCTAGAATAAATATTATATAGAAGAGTCGCTACGAAACTAACCGCTTCCGATCGCAGGTTCGATTCCTGCCGCGCCCACCACATTTGCTGAAAAGCAGAAATAAACCAACTTTCGAGTTGGTTTTTTTTCGTCTAGATTTTGCCTAGAATAAATATTATATAGAAGAGTCGCTACGAAACTAACCGCTTCCGATCGCAGGTTCCACTCCTGCCGCGCCCACCACATTTGCTGAAAAGCAGAAATAAACCAATCTTCGGATTGGTTTTTTTTCGTCTAAAGTAAAGTGAGAGTGTATCGAACCTGCTGGAGAGACCGAGCATATAATAGCAGCTACGAAACTAACCGCTTCCGATCGCAGGTTCGACTCCTGCCGCGCCCACCACATTTGCTGAAAAGCAGAAATAGACCAACTTTCGAGTTGGTTTTTTTTCGTCTAGATTTTGCCTAGGATAAAGTGATAGTTTATCTAACCTGCTGGAGAGATCGATTATATAAGAGTCGCTACGAAACTAACCGCTTCCGGTCGCAGGTTCAACCCTGCCGCGCCCACCACATTTGCTGAAAAGCAGAAATAAACCAACTTTCGAGTTGGTTTTATTTGCCTGGAATTTGGTTTGTTCCGTCTGTAAAAAGTTAAAGTCGCTTTGGAGGAAAGCTTGCTAGATAAACAGGGTTTTTTAATATAGCTATTTTAAACGGATCTATTTCTGCCTTGCTTTTTGGCTAAGTATAAATTTTCATCGGCTTGGCCAATAAGCTTTGTTATGAACGTTATACGTTCAGACCTATTTTTCAGGGGCTCTACAAGTGAATTTACTACGCCTACGCTAATGGTAATATTTGATGATACCGCAGAGTGTTCATGGTTTATGCCTAATGTATTAATGGATTTTATGCAAAGGTCGGCAAAATTTTTAGCTTGTTGTTGGTCAATTTCTGGTAATGCAATAATAAATTCTTCCCCGCCGTATCTAGCCAAAATGTCACCGCTACGGTGCAAGCAAGATAAAAGATTTTGTGCAACCAGCTTTAAGCATAAATCACCAGCTAAGTGACCATAATTATCGTTATACTGCTTAAAATAATCTATATCTATCATTAGAATACTAAAGTGATACTTATTTCGGCTGGCTCTTTTTATTTCTTCATCCACGAAATTTTGAAAGGCCCTACGGTTATTTATTCCAGTTAATTGATCTTTGTTTGACAGTAGCTCTAATGATAGATTCATCTCCTGCAGTTTTTGATTGGCAATTGACAAATCTGCCGTTCTTTTTTCGACAATCCTCTCTAGTTCTAAATGACTTTCATATAGTTTCCAAAAATTTTTGCGCTGTTTAATTTTTATGATACTGGTTGCTATGGCTTTTTTTATCCATGTTAAAAGCTTAAAAATAGTCCCTTTCCTGATCACTTTTATTAAAAGTAGTTTGATCTTTTGATTTGACTGGGCTAAACCGCACTTAACCTGAACTTCTAGTAAATATTCTCCAGAAGGAAGGGCTGAGTACATTATTGGTTCGTGTTTGGTTTTTCGCCAATTATCGTGAAATCCAACCAGTCGATAGTGATAACTAATGCTTTTTTCTTTCCACAACCAATAAGAACAAAGCATAATGTCGAGGTTCCAACTACCTTCTTCTATGGTTAATATATTGCCATCAAGCAGGAATTGGCTACTGCTCGAAACAGATTTTATCTCAGGTATTGGTGCTTGTACGGTATCAATTAATCTGGGTATTTCAATGACGTTTAAGCTTTCATTGAGACCACACCAGTAACTATCTTCACCTTTCCTCAATAGGCTACGGCTGGTTGTAAACTCCCAAAACTGACGTTCGGGAACATTATTAATAACGTACTTTGGTTGCCGACAATTGATGTCAAACAACTGCAGACCTTGCGACGTACCAATGAGTATTTCATCTTGATTGTGCCATCGGCAGGTCCAGGCTGCGATAGAATCGCTAGACTCGAAAATTTCGGTGACTTGTGAGTCAATCATCAATAATAGTTTATTGTCAGCTGCTATCGCGTATGCACCCTCTTTATTAACGTTGATATCGTAGATGTTAAGGTATTTATTCTTTAATTCGACAGAAATGAGCGTGTTGTCATCGGTGTTATAGATCCACAGTCCTCGACCAAGTGTTGTAACAAAATAGTTATTTGTATCTTTTGGGACTATTGTGTAGATATAACTTAAGGTTTTTCCTAATGAATCATTGATAGGTTCAAACTTTTTACTGCTTGGATAAAATATGAATAAACCGTAAACACTGCCATATAGATAATTTTCTCCAATATTCTGAATACAACGTCCAGCACCAATGTTTTTGTCAGTAAAAAGTTGTACAGAAGAATTATCTGTCATTTCACAGATGGCTAGCCCTTCATTACAGGCAGCAAAGATTTTTAGCTGTTTGTCTTGGTAAATATCCCAACAAGTTAAGTTTTTTAAGCTGCTTATTTCACTCTGTATCGCATCATTTTGCGATGAAAGTGAATAACTATGGCCTGTGCCTCCAATAAGAATGTCTTGTCCATTTTGAGCCAGTCGAAGCGTTAGTATTGATGTAGCTTTTTTAGGTACAAACGTTCGAATATAGTCATTCAAAGCTGGATACTTAATTAATCCACTGAAGTCGGTAGTAGCCCAAAGATTGTTGAATGAATCGTAACAAAGATCGGTGATTTTTGCGGTGGTAAATAGCGTCTTTCCTTTTTTCCAAATGTAATCGTGCTTTATTAGTTCGTATACACAGGTTTTCTCTGCAATGATCATATGATTCGAATGAGGAAACAATATACGGACAATCGTTGACTCTATATCAGGGAGTTGGATATGCTCTTTAAGTTTTAAATCAAAATCTAAAATGATGATGCTCTTGTTATTAGCAATGAGAAAGCCTTGCGTCGATGCACTAATATGGTTCGCCGAGTTAAAGCTCTTGGTGTATTGATTAATAAGAGGTCGAATCATTTCATTTTGGTACACCCAAATGCCTGACTGTGACATTTGAATAAGAATAGTTTGATCTTTGCTTTTAACAATACTGAGTACGCCTTCGCCGGAAACGTCAAGGCTTACTTTGTTCAATTCATCCGACTTGCTATTCCATCGATATAGCCCTTTGGCGCATCCTAATAAATAGTCGTTGTTATCAATAGATATCGCGCATTGGCACCAACCAAGGCCAAGGTCAACTGTATTAAGATCAACGATGGATTGATGGGTTTCAGCGTTTATAATTGAAATGCCTAAATCTGAGCAGGCTAAAATAGTATCTCTATTTGAAGTAACTGAACGTTGACCGTGAGTTAAAAGTCCTGAATGTTGATTAAGAATTTCAACGTGTTCACCATCATATATAGCTAATCCATTAGGTGTGCTTAGCCAAAATTTTCGGTGAGAATAACACAGACTATGTATTTGTTGTGATGGCAGTCCTTCAAGGCGGGAGATATTCTCGATTATTAAAGAAGGCTTAAGGGGGTGACTATTCATAGAATGACCATAGTATATTTCAGATAAGCCTTATAACGTATTCTTTCAAAACCAGTAACAACGAAGTGAATCAACGAGTAATAAGATCAGTACCTGTAACAATAGTTTAAATTTTACTTTTTAGCATAGATAAGTTCATAAATTCAGTAGTTAAAGTAAATCAGTCAATTAATAATTACCTGATGGTTTGTGTATTTAAGATAAGTTTCAATTGAAATATGAATACCGCAGATATCGTTAATCAATACGCAAATGATTACGTAATAACATGTGTGTAAAAGATGTTTTTAAATAAAAGCCACGAGGCAGTGTTCGAAAGGGCTCGCCGTGTTTATTAAAGGCTTGTGTTTTAGCTTGGCTATTGGCCGCTTTGGGGCGAAGTTGTAACACTTGGCCATGTTTTCCTGAGATGTTTTCTACTTCACCTAATACAATCATATCGGTAAGCTCTTGCCAGTCTAGGGCGAGTAATTGTTCTTCTTCATAAGACGGGGACCAAATAAAAGGGGTGCCAACTATACGCTCGCCTATTGGTATATGTCGTTCAGAAATTACCGGTACCCATAAAACACGTGCCATTTTGTTGCGTATATGGCTGGTTTTCCAACTAGCCCCTACTAAGCCAGTCAAAGGTGCAACACATACAAATGTTGTCTCTAAAGGTTTGCCTTGCATGCTAATGGGTAACGATTTTAATTCAATACCTAAATGTGGAAAGTCAGGTTCAGGTTTTGACCCCGCACTAGCGCCAAGAACCTGCTCAAGTAAAAGACCTATCCAACCTTTTTCTCTCGTTAAATTCTCAGGGACTACTACGCCTGCTTGTTCAGCTATTTCAGCTAAATTAAGTCCAGCAAGCGCTTGCGCTCTTTTTAGTAAATCATCTTCGTTAGTAGGGATATTAATTTTAATGAGTAAACTCTTTAGTCGTGACTTTTCTTTACTCAGTATAAAGATTCATAACTTTTGACGCTATGGTCTAGATAAAATAAAAAATTAATTAATTGCCCGCAAGCCCATATTATGGAAGAATCAAGATATATTTTATGAAAGTTATTGGGAATTCCTTTGATAGATGCCGAAGGCTATAGAGCTAATGTCGGCATAGTCATAATCAATGATAGAGGACAAGTATTTTGGGCTAGGCGTTATGGTCAACACTCGTGGCAATATCCACAAGGGGGGGTTGATGAGGGAGAAACAGCAGAAGAAACCATGTACCGAGAATTACACGAAGAAGTGGGATTAAAACCGGAACATGTCAGTATTGTTGCTTCGACCAAACACTGGTTGAGATATAAATTACCAAAACGTTTAATTAGGCATGAAAGTAAACCTGTTTGTATTGGGCAAAAACAGAAATGGTTTTTACTTAAGCTAACTTCAGAAGAGTCTGCGGTTGATTTACTTCACTCTGATCATCCAGAGTTTGATGATTGGCGTTGGGTAAGTTACTGGTACCCAGTGCGTCAGGTAGTGTCTTTTAAACGTGAAGTTTACCGTAAAGTGATGAAGGAATTTGCTCAGGCGTCTATGCCTTCTTATCGCCATCAAAACCGTAAACGTCGTAGTTGATTATTATTATGTAGCAGTTTTATACGACAAAACAAAAATGTATAATATACCCGTATCACTTAAAGATGACCCTATATCTTAAAGTGAACGGGCATTTTTATTTAAGGAGCCGTATGTTAACTATCCTACGGAGAATTGTTCTAGAATTTAGCCAAAACGCTGAACTCGACAGTGCATTACATCGTATGGTGGAACAAATAAAAGAAACGATGAATACTGACTGTTGTTCAATTTATCTTGCTGACCACCTCAAACAACATTTTTTATTGGTTGCCTCTGACGGTTTGGCAGAAGGTTCATTAGGTCAAACAACCATCGGTTTTACTGAAGGCTTAGTCGGTTTAGTGGGCCAGCGAGAAGAACCACTTAACATTGCTAATGCGCAAAACCATCCTCAATTTATTCATGCCCCTGAAGTTGAGGAAGACGAATTAAATGCCTTTCTGGGGACCCCCATTATTCATCGACGAAAAGTGCTGGGCATACTGGCGATTCAACAAAAAGAGGCTAGGCATTTTACTGAAAATGAAGAAGCATTCTTAGTTACCTTATCAGCCCAACTAGCTACTTCATTGGCCAATGCTGAAGCTAATGTGTTAATCACAGAGCAAGATGCTAATAGTCATTGGACTAAAGCATTACAGGGTGTTGCTGGCTCCTCAGGGGTAATGATTGGTGAAATGTTTGTTGTGTATCCAGCGGTAAGTTTAGCTTCTGTTTCTTTACAACGAACTAAAACCCCAACGCTAGAGTTACAATTTTTTGAAGAAGCCGTGGCGAAAACACGCATAGATTTTGATTTCATGGCCAGTAAGTTACAAGGGATTATTGCGGAGAGTACTTTAGATATTTTCGATATGTATAAGCAATTATTAAATAATGCAAATATTACTAAAGAAGTTACCCAGAAAATAATATCAGGTTGGACTGCTGAAAGTGCTTTAAAACAAATCATTGATAGCTATATTATTCAGTTTGAAGCCTTAGATGACCGTTATTTGCGTGAAAGGGCCAGTGATATACGCGATTTAGGTAATCGATTATTACTTAACTTAAAAAAACTAAATATAAAAGAGCAACAACTTCCACGAGAATTTATACTAGTTGCTGAAGAAGTAACGGCAGCTATGCTTGCACAATACCAGCACCAAGGCTTAAAAGGTGTAGTCTCGCTTCAGGGCTCCAATAATTCTCATGCTGCTATTTTAGCAAGAGCACTAGGTGTGCCAGCGGTAATGGGTATTGAGAAAATTTCGCTTAGTCGATTACACCAGAAGAACTGTATTGTAGATGGCTTTAGTGGTGAGCTTTTTGTTCAGCCTAATGAAGCCTTACAACGTGAATATCAACACTTAATCACTCAAGAGATATTACTCGCCGATAAGGTTAAAAAAGTAGCGCAATTGCCTGCTATTACCAAAGATGGTCAAACCATTGAGTTGCAACTTAATGCTGGGCTTTCATCAGGGTTTGAATATTCAAAAAATTCAGGTGCTGTAGGGATCGGTTTGTATCGTACTGAAATTCCTTTTATGAACCGCAGCTGCTTTCCCTCTGAGTCAGAGCAAACTGAACTTTATCGTCAAGTATTAAGTGCTTTTCCTGATCAACCTGTAACTATGCGTACCTTAGATGTTGGTGGTGACAAGTCGTTACCCTATTTTCCGATAAATGAAGATAATCCATTTCTTGGTTGGCGTGGTATTCGCATTACACTTGATCATCCTGAAATTTTTCTCTTACAAGTACGAGCAATGTTGCGAGCGAATGTTGGCTTAAATAATTTAGAAATTATGTTGCCGATGATTTCAAGTACTTTAGAGGTAGACGAAGCAACTCGTTTAATCAATCAAGCTTATTATGAACTGTCTGGTGAACTTGATTTTATCGGTGAAGAAAAGCTCACTCGTCCAAAAGTTGGTATAATGATCGAAGTGCCAGGTATTATTTATCAATTGCCTGAATTAGCCAGTAAAGTTGATTTCTTTTCGGTGGGCAGTAATGATTTAACTCAATATTTATTAGCAGTTGACCGAAATAATGCCCGCGTATCAGCGTTATATAATTCATATCATCCAGCTGTTTTAAGAGCGCTTAACCATATTGCAGAACAATCAGCTCGCTCATTGGTACCCTTGAGCCTATGTGGCGAGCTAGCCAGTGAACCAGCAGGCGCTTTATTATTATTAGCGATGGGATATGACAAATTGAGTATGAACGCGCATAATATCGCAAAAATTAAATGGGTGATCCGCCATGTTGATTTTCATCAAGTAAAAATGATGTTGGCACATGTGTTAACCCTTTCAACATCCAAACAAGTACACAGTTATTTAAATGAACAACTTGAACAATTCGGTTTAAGTAGTTTCGTACGTGCCGGTAGGTAATGTATCCGGTTAATTTAACTTAAAAAGCAGTAAACAATGTTATTAAGTATCTTTTTAATTTGCGTGTTACTCGGCTCAGTGGTCGGTTTCTCTGCTGGTCTTTTAGGCATAGGTGGCGGGTTGATAATTGTACCCGCTTTGGTGTATTTATTACCGCAGCTAGGGATTGAACCGAACTTAGTTATGCCAATGGCGCTTGCGACCTCGTTAGCCACTATTGTTGTTACTTCACTTTCCGCGGCATTAGCTCATCACCGTAATAGCAATATACCTTGGCCACTTGCTAAGCAACTCATGATGGCGATTGCATTAGGATCGTTACTTGGCGGATTTATTGCTGATATGCTTTCTGTTGTTGCACTAAAAAATACTTTTGCTATTGCTGTTTTTTTACTTTCGTCTTATATGTTTATTGCTATAAACCGAGCGAAGAAAAATAAATTAATTAATCACAACGATGATGAAAAACTACCCAAAAATATCATTGTTAAAGGTATTGGCTTTTTTACTGGTATTTTAGCAAGTCTAATGGGCATTGCTGGTGGTGCTATTCTAGTCCCGATATTAAGTTACTTTAAAGTTCCTTTACGCCAATGTATTGGTGTTGCCACGGTCAGTGGTATGGTTGTGGCCATATTCGGTGTTAGCGGCTATGTGATTGCTGGTTGGGGAGAAGAGAACTTACCCAAATATAGCTTAGGCTATGTTTATTTACCTGCCTTGCTTGGTATCATTATTACGTCTTCTCTTTTTGCTCCAATAGGTGTTAAAGCGGCGAGTAAGTTACCGGTCGGTACTATCAAGAAAGCATTTGCGATATTTTTGATGCTAGTAGCAGTTAAAATGATATTAAGTTAGTACAATAGCGTTTGTTTAAAATTAAAATTTTTTAGAGAAGGAAAGACAGTGAAAGAATATTTAGATCTCATGCGACATGTTCGTGATAACGGCGTACAAAAATCAGACCGCACAGGTACAGGCACCAAAAGTATTTTTGGTTATCAAATGCGTTTTGACTTAGCAAAAGGCTTTCCACTGGTCACCACTAAAAAATGTCATCTAAAATCAATTATTCATGAATTATTATGGTTTATTAAAGGTGAGTCTAATATTGCTTACTTAAGTGAGAATGGCGTTAAAATTTGGGATGCTTGGGCAACAGAGTCGGGCGAACTAGGGCCTGTATATGGAGTACAGTGGCGTAATTGGCCATCAGCCAATGGCGAAACAATTGATCAACTTACACAATTGATTGATGATTTAAAAAATAACCCAGATTCACGACGTCATATTATTACCGCTTGGAATCCTGCATTATTACCTGATACATCTATAAGCCCTGCAGAGAATGCTGCACAGGGCAAGCAAGCATTACCCCCGTGCCATACGCTTTTTCAATTCTATGTACTCAATGGCAAGCTGTCGTGTCAATTATATCAACGCAGTGCCGACATCTTTCTAGGTGTACCCTTTAATATTGCAAGTTATGCACTATTTACCATGATGATCGCCCAAGTCTGTGATTTAGAGCTAGGTGATTTTGTTCATACTTTCGGAGATGCTCATTTATACTCAAACCATATGGAACAAGTTGATGAACAACTAAGTCGCACTCCGCTACCTTTGCCAACTATGAAAATTAATCCTGAGATAAAAAGTATTTTTGATTTTACTTTTGAAGACTTTGAATTAGTGAATTATCAATGCCACGCTCATATAAAAGCCGCTATATCTGTCTAAATACAAACTTAATCGACTGAGCAATTGCACGTTATTGTTTCAGTCGTAGTAGGTGCTGTTAACCATGCATAGCGATAAATTTAGCTAATAACGTTTGCTCATTTTCATTATGCTTTGGATCTTTTTTGATACAATCAATAGGACATACGCTAATACAAGTCGGCTTGTCATAATGGCCAACACATTCAGTACATTTATCCACGTCAATTTCATAAATCATGCTACCCAATGCAATGGCCTCATTAGGACATTCTAGATCACACATATCACAGTTAATACATGCATCTTCTATAATCAGTGCCATGGCCCTATTACGCTACTTGATTTTGTGTAAACGGTTGGCGTGTTGTGCCACCTTCATTAAGGTAGCGCATAATAATACCAAAAGTTAAATCGTGCTCGCTTACTAGCGAAATTGATACTTTATGACCGGACCCTTTTGCGTCAATAATAACTTCACCTTTGGCGTTCTCCATATGAGATAAAACAAAAGATGTATTACCTAGCGGTGTCATTAACTCTAAACGGTCACCGACTAGAAATTTATTTTTTACTTCTATTTCTACTAAACCTGTTATTTCGTTGCGGCCTAATATTTCACCAACAAATTGCTGAGTATCACTTTTTGAATAACCGTAATCAGAATTTTGTGTGTCACTATGGCGGTGACGTTTTAAGAAACCTTGGGTATAACCTCGGTGAGCAAGATGTTCTAAATCGGTATTTAAATTTTGATTAAAAGGTTTATTACTTAAAGCATCAGAAATAGCTTGGCCATAAATTTGTGCTGTTCGAGCACAGTAATAAAATGATTTAGTTCGACCTTCAATTTTTAATGAATGCACGCCTATTTTTATTAAACGTTCTACATGTTCAACGGCACGTAAATCCTTTGAATTCATTATATAAGTACCGTGCTCATCTTCAAATGCTGGCATATATTCACCGGGTCGACCTTGCTCTTGCAATAAAATAATATCCTCAATTGGTTGTTGCTCTGGAATAATGATTTTAGCTGAATCAGGGATAAATAGTTCTGGTTTTACTTTAGTGTCTGGCTGTACCGCTATTATATCACCGGTTTCGTTTTCTTTTGCTTGGTGGCTATCATATTTCCAACGACAAGCATTTGTACATGTTCCTTGATTTGGGTCGCGTTTATTAATGTAACCAGACAACAAGCAACGACCAGAATATGCCATGCATAAAGCACCATGAACAAAAACTTCTAATTCCATTTCAGGGCATCGAAAACGAATCTCTTCAATTTCATCAAGCGATAATTCACGTGATAAAATAACGCGCTCAACACCTTGTTGATACCAAAACTTTACGGTTGCCCAATTAACCGCATTAGCTTGCACAGATAGATGAATTGGCATATCAGGGAATTTTTCCCGTACCATCATGATAAGGCCGGGATCAGACATGATCAGGGCATCGGGCTGCATTGCTATAACGGGCGTAATATCTTTAATAAACGTTGTTAATTTACTGTTATGTGCAGCAATATTATTGACTAAGTAAAACTTTTTACCTAGGGAATGAGCTTCATTAATACCAATTTTAAGATTCTCTAAATTGAATTCATTATTTCTCACCCGTAAAGAGTAACGGGGTTGCCCTGCGTACACAGCATCAGCTCCGTAAGCAAAAGCATAACGCATATTTTTTAAGGTTCCAGCAGGCGATAATAATTCAGGTTTTAGCATAATGAACAACATAGATGATTTATATTAGCGGTATTATAAAAACATCGTTTGTCATAGGTAAACAGCTTATCAGGCGGTTCTTTGATGAAAATCATATTAAGTGATTAAAAACTAGAATTTTAAATATTTGAGCATTTGTCTAATAAAGATACAGTATTGAAAAATTTACTAATATTTGACCTAAAATAATAATATAAGCAAAAAACTGTGCTACTTTTTAATGTAATACAATTGATAATTGACAAATGATAATAATAATTAAGGTGAGACTATGGGAACTGAAAATGCCCTTTATACAATTTTAGTAGAAAAAATTAAACAAGATGCGCTTGTACTTCCAACCTTGCCAGAAGTAGCACTGAAAGTGCGCCAAGCGGCGGATGACCCAAACATTAACTTAAAACAAATGAGTGATATTATCGGTCATGACCCTGCTTTATCTTTGGGTATGTTGAAAGTAGCGAATAGCGTTATTTTAGGACGTTCTGTTAAAGTTGAAACAGTCAACCAGGCTGTAACTCGCATTGGTTTGCGCCAAATCAAAAGTATCGCAACAGCGATGGCGTTAGAGCAAGTATTTGTTTCAAAAAATGAAATAGTTTCAATGTATTTGAAAAAGTCATGGAAAAAAACCGTCGATGTAGCCGCAGTTGCCATCAGTTTAATGACTTTTTATATCCAAGACCATAAACACACATCATTAACGTTAGACACCTTAACATTGGCGGCACTGGTTCATAATATAGGTGTTTTACCCATTTTAACTGAAGCTGAAAATCATCCTGATGTTTTCGCTAACCCGACTTTTTTACAGCAAGCTATTGCTAAGTTAGCTGCGGATATTGGTGGAGAAGTGACTAAAGCGTGGGGATTCTCAGATGAATTTGTCACTTTAGTAACCAGTTGGAGTGATTTAACGGTATTACCTTCTGAAACTCATTATTTGGACTTCATTCGTGCAGGTGCTATTCACAACGGTATTTTCAAGAATGTATCAACCTGTGAAGTGTTATTAAAAAGCTATGTGAATAAAGGTATTTTACCTGACGTGGACTTTATGAAAAGTGAAGAATTTCAACAGATGGTTACTGATGTAAAAACTATGTTTAGTTAATAACAATAAAGTTGTAGACAATAAAAAACCCTGAAATATCAGGGTTTTTTTATATCTATAACTTTTAAACCTACAATTAATACTTCACAAAGGAAGTTTAATAAGCTTACTTAGCGGCACTTAACCCTTGATTGATGTTGATTAAGTCTTGCTCACTGATTGTACCTGCCGCACGTTTTAACGATAAAATTGATTGTACATAATTATAGCGCGTTGATGATAAGTTACGTTTTGCGTTATATAAATTACGCGTGCTATCTAACACATCAACAATAGTACGAGTTCCTACTTCAAAACCAGCTTCCGTTGCTTTTAATGCACTATCAGCACTAACAACAGATTGCTCAAGGGCTTTGATTGCCGAAACAGCAGCAATAACGGTGTTGTAAGCATTACGTGTATTACGAACAACATTACGATAAGTTAACTCTAAATCTTGGCTGGCAGCAACATAGTTGCTCTGTGCTTCGCGAACAGCACTTGACGTAGCGCCACCAGAATAAATAGGTACGTTTAACGTTATGCCGATAGACTGACTATCTAAAGCAGGGTTTTCAAAAGTGGCATTGTTTACTTCGTTATCTTGATCTCTAGCACCATAACTGCCCGATAAACTTAATGTTGGATAATGACCAGATCTTGCGATATTAATATTTTCTTTAGCAACATCAACCGCTATTTTTTGGCTAATTAAATCTAAATTTTTTGCTTCTGCTGTTTGTTGCCATTCATTTGCACTGTCAGGTATCGGGCGTGAGGTACTGAAACGTTCAGTGTTTAAAACACTTAAGTCTCTTGGATACACATTGGTAATTACCCTTAACGCTTCTTCTGCAGTGTAAACACTGTTTTCAGCGCGAATTTCAGAAGTAACGGCATTATCGTATTGCGACTGTGCTTCATGCACGTCTGTTACTGCTTTTAGACCAACAGAGTAACGTTGTTTTGTCTGTTCTAATTGACGCTCAATAGCCGCTTTCTCAGCTTTAGCAAAATCTAAATCGTCTTTAGCACTTAAAACATCAAAATAAGCGGTCGTTACTCTAACAATCAATTCTTGTTTTGCTGCTTGATAAGAAACATCACTGCGGTGCGCGGCTTTTTTGGCATTATCTAATCTTAACCATGTACTATGATTGTATAATGACATACTTAAACTCAAGCCATAGCGCAAAGTATCAGATTTATTGGTCAATGTTCTATTTGATGATTGCCCATCATCCGATGTTGGAATAAATTGATCTTTACTCATTGTGTAGCTAGCTGAAGCACTGATCTCTGGTAATAAAACAGCTCTGGCTTGATCTATGCCTTCTTTTGATGCGTTAAATAAAGCCTTTGATCTCAATACGGTAGGATCATTTTTTTGTGCTTGTTGATAAACGCCCAATAAATCTTCAGCGTTAACTAACGTAGTATTAGTTACACAAACCAAACCAATGATCAGTGCCGTAATTGTTTTTTTCATGAGTGAGCTATTCCTTTGAGTGTGCCATGTACGCTATATTATTATGATACTATCGTATCTTGATTTTTGAATTAGCTAAATAAAATAAGTGTTTGCGAATGCATTCTAGTGTAACAAAATGTTTTATGCTAGTGCTCGCTTTATTATAGTATCTTCATTTATTTTAAATTTTTATATGGGAAATAAAGCCACTCAATGCCTAACAAAAATACAAAACCATCAAAGTTTTCAAATAAAGACGTCACCATTTATCAACAAAAAACCTGCTACCAAGGTGTGTTTAAAATGGATGAGTATCAACTTAGTCATCGATTATTTGATGGTGGCGAAAGTAAAGTATTAACGCGCGAAGTTTTTGAACGTGGTCATGCGGTAGTCGTTATTCCTTACGATGCGACCTATGATCGTGTTGTGTTAATCGAACAATTTCGAGTTGGCGCTATTGGTCAAGGAGACACGCCATGGCTATTAGAGTTTGTCGCCGGTATGTTTGGTCAAGATGAATCGCCTATTGATGTTGCTATTCGAGAAGCTAAAGAAGAAGCCGACTTAACGTTAAATGCTAATCAACTCGATAAAGTGCTGGAGTATTTTTCAAGTCCTGGTGGTATGAGCGAAGTTATACATTTATATGTTGCTAATATAGATAGCAAAAATGTCTCAGGGGTGCACGGTTTAGAAACTGAAAGTGAAGATATTTTGTTGCATGTCATGTCAAGAGAACAAGCCATGTCGTTGTTAGAAAATGGAAAAATCACCAATGCAGCAACAATAATTGGGTTACAATGGCTACAGAATAACTTTCATCAACTACAGCAGAAATGGTCTTCGTAAATGATACAGCAAAGTAAAAAATATCAGCCAAGATTATCAACCTTAATGAATCTTTGTGAAGTTAACTATATGTTTTTAGTTCGCTTATTGGCCAGTCATAACGATGAAGAAGCGGTTGGTGATGAGCGGTGTTTTTTTATTTCTGATTTTTTATCTTACAAGATAACAATACTCGAAATTACTCGCTACACCAGCTTGGTGAGTATTCGCCAAGAACTGCCTAAGACAAAAGCAGTCGTTACTGGAGAAGATAACAATAATAAAACGGTGTTTGACCACATTTTACGTCCCAAAATGATTATCCGTTTATATCATGATGCTCGAATGGCTGAGGTGATCAGTAATCAAGACATTAAACAAGTTCAACCTCGTTACGATTACCCCAATAGTAAAATGCATTTACCTGATGAAAAAGAGCAAATTAATCAGTTTCTTAAAGAATGGCTGCAACTTTGTTTAAAGTTAGGCCAAGTCAACTTATCACTTTTTGAGTAATCCTTTTGTCTTCTATTTTTAAAATTGCGCAAATAAGCGACTGCCATTTGTTTTCTCAAACAGATGGTTTGCATCATGGTGCTAATGTTTACCATAATTTAGTCAGTGTTTTAGACGACATTAAAAATCAGCATTTAGTCGATGCTATTGTATTCACCGGTGATATAACTCAAGACCATAGTGAAAAGTCTTATCAACTTTTTGTGCAAGTTGTTGTTGAAAGTGACATAGCGATACCTTTTTATTATTTGGCGGGGAATCATGATGAACTCGAGTTATTGGATAAATATTTATCTGTTCCTCCTTTCAATCGTGAAAAAGTCTTTAATGATAAATATTGGCAAATTGTTTTACTTAACAGTAAAAGTGAAACACCGAAAGGTCTGGTAACACCAAGCGATTTATCTGCATTTGAGTCAATCGTTGATGATAAAAAACATCAATTAGTGATGATGCATCATCACCCATTAGATGTTGGTTATTTTATTGATCAACACGGTTTAGAAAATCAAGCAGAGTTTTGGCAAACGATTAATAAGTTTTCGAGTATCAAAGCTATTACCTGTGGTCATGTGCATCAAGCATTAACCTTGTATTCAGACCAATCACCAGCCATTCCCTTATTTACTTGTCCCGCTACATCGATTCAATTTGACACCAATAAAAGCGCTGGTGCTTCAAATGGACAAGGGCCAGGCTATCGTGTTTTTTCGCTATTTACTGATGGAAAAATAAAGTCAGACAGCTACTTTTTAACAAAGGAATAAAATGTCTAAACAGGTTAATATTTTATATCTACATGGTTTTAATTCATCACCACAATCGATGAAAGCACAACTGACAAAGCATTACTTTAATGAACATTTTCCCGAAGTCTCATTTTTTAGCCCTCAGTTAGCTTCGTCACCAACGGCTGTTATCGAACAATTAACGACACTAATAGACTCAAAAAGCGATAAAGAAAACATTTGGTATTTTATTGGTTCATCACTAGGTGGCTATTTTTCAACGTATTTATCAGAGAAATATCAAGGCAAAGCCGTATTAATTAATCCGGCAGTAAAGCCCTTTGAATTATTAGTTGATTATTTAGGTGAACAAACTAATCCTTACACACAGGAAGTTTATTACATTGAAAAGCATTTTATTGAGTCATTAAAAAGCCTTGAACAACAATTTATTTCGAAAAATAATTACTTGGTCATGGTACAAACAGGCGATGAAGTGTTAGATTATCAAAAAGCTGTCGATAAATATTGTGACTGCCAAATAATTGTCCAGCAAGGCGGGGATCACAGCTTTATTGATTACTCGAAAGTGTTACCTAAAATTGCGATGTTTTTTAATTTATACCCAACGAGTCAATAAAGTAGACCGATAGGTATTAAAACATTTTTTAATCATAATCATTATTAGAATAGTTAAATGAGCGAACAATATAATTCAGACTCCATTGAAGTCCTCAGTGGTTTAGACCCAGTACGACATCGTCCAGGTATGTACACAGATACTTCTCGCCCTAATCATTTAGGCCAAGAAGTTATTGATAACTCGGTTGATGAGGCTTTGGCTGGGCATGCGCAAAATATCACCGTTGTGCTCGATAAAGACCAATCACTGGAAATTATTGATGATGGTCGAGGCATGCCAACCGATATTCATCCCGAAGAAGGTGTCTCAGGTGTTGAGCTTATTTTCTGTAAACTTCATGCCGGTGGTAAATTTTCTAATAAAAATTATCAATTTTCTGGTGGTTTGCATGGTGTTGGCATTTCTGTGGTTAACGCACTTTCTACCCGAGTTGATGTTTCAGTTCGCCGTGACAGTAAAGTGTATGAAATGGCTTTTGAGCATGGTGAAAAAGTTGAAGAGTTACATGAAACCGGTACGGTTGGCCGAAGAAATACCGGTTCACGCGTAAAGTTTTGGCCTGATCCTAAATATTTTGACTCAGCAAATTTTTCAGTGCGTCGCTTAGTACATTTATTAAAAGCGAAAGCTGTTTTATGTCCAGGCTTGACCATCAAGTTTCATGACAAGAATGAAGATAAAAAATATCAATGGTATTACGAAGATGGTTTAGTCGACTACCTGAAAGATTCTCTTAAAAGCTGTATTTGTTTACCTGAAGACCCTTTTGTTGGGACTTTTTCTTCTTCGCATGAAGCCGCTGATTGGGCCGTAACTTGGCTCTCTGAAGGTGGAGAGGGCATTGGAGAGAGTTATGTCAATTTAATTCCAACCATCCAAGGTGGTACACACGTCAATGGTTTACGCCAAGGCTTATTGGAGTCAATGCGCGAATTTTGTGAATTTAGAAACCTCATTCCTCGCGGTGTAAAATTAACGCCAGATGATATATGGGACAAATGTTCATATATTTTATCGGTGAAAATGCAAGAACCACAATTTGCAGGACAAACTAAAGAACGTTTATCTTCTCGACAATGCGCCGCTTTCGTTACCGGTGTGGTAAAAGATTCTTTTAGTTTATGGTTAAATGAACACACTGAAATCGCAGAAAACCTTGCTGAATTTTGTATTTCAAATGCTCAGCGACGCTTGCGTGCCAGTAAAAAAATTATTCGTAAAAAAATTACTCAAGGACCTGCTTTACCCGGGAAATTAACTGATTGTGGCAGTCAAGATATTGCCCGAACAGAATTGTTTTTAGTGGAAGGAGACTCGGCGGGAGGTAGTGCTAAACAAGCTAGAGACCGTGAGTTTCAAGCAATTATGCCGCTTAGAGGTAAAATTTTAAATACCTGGGAAGTCGATTCCGGACAAATACTGGCTTCACAAGAGGTCCATGATATTTCAGTGGCATTAGGCATAGATCCAGATAGCGATGATTTATCAGAATTACGCTACGGTAAAATTTGTATTCTTGCCGATGCCGATTCCGATGGTCTTCATATCGCAACGTTATTATGTGCTTTATTCATGCAACACTTTTTACCTTTAGTGCAACGTGGCCATGTTTATGTGGCTATGCCACCACTTTATCGTATCGATGTCGGTAAAGAAGTTTTCTATGCCTTAGATGAAGCCGAAAAAGACGGTGTTTTAGATCGAATAGAAGCTGAGAAAAAACGTGGTAAAGTTAATGTACAACGTTTTAAAGGTCTGGGTGAAATGAACCCTCTGCAACTACGCGAAACGACTATGGATCCAAATACACGTCGTTTAGTGCAATTAACGGTAGATGAGCACTCTGAAACGATGGAGTTAATGGATATGCTACTGTCAAAGAAACGTAGCCCAGATAGAAAAACATGGCTGCAAAGTAAAGGTGATATGGTCGAAATTTAGCCATATTTAGTTTCTTAACACCAAAGCATGAGTTAACTCATGCTTTTTTTTGCGCTTTTATCTAACAACTGTTTTTTTAAAGGTTATTTGCATACTCTCTCAATATGAAATAACATATGTTTTTCCATATATATGAAAAAACATATGTTAAATGTGTGTTGTTATTTTATGTATGTTCCAAATAAGCTTTCGAATTAATGCGGTGCCAGTTATGAATAATGATAGGGTGGTTCAATTTTTTAAAAATTTAGCTGATGATACTCGGCTAAAAATAATTTTACTTATACAAATGGAAAAAGAACTGTGTGTCTGTGAATTAACGGCCGCTTTGTCTTTATCTCAACCTAAAATATCACGTCATATTGCCCAACTTAAATTACATCATATTCTCAGTGAACGAAAAGTAGGACGCTGGGTTTTTTATAGTCTCGTTGATGCAATGCCATTTTGGCAAAAAGAAGTCATCGAGTTATCAAGTCTTAACAATCAAGCATATTTAACCGCATGTGTAACAAACCTTATTGATATGGGCAATCGTCCGAGCAGACAGCAAAAATGTTGCGAATAACCTTAATAAATAGGAATAAATCATGACAATTAAAGTAGGTATTAATGGCTTTGGCCGCATCGGACGTTTAGTTTTACGTGCGGCATGGCAATGGCCAGAAATAGAGTTTATTCAAATTAATGATCCCGCAGGTGATGCTAAAACATTAGCACACTTACTGAATTTTGACTCTATTCATGGTCGTTGGAAATTTGATGCACAAGTCGACAATAACCAAATGATCGTCTGTGATGAAGATGGTGAACATCACATTAATATTAGTCATAATTTAACCATAGCTGAAACTGACTGGTCACAATGTGATGTTGTTGTAGAAGCTTCTGGAGTGATGAAAACGACCAAACTATTAAGCGCTTATTTAGCACAAGGTGTTAAACGGGTTATGGTTACAGCACCCGTAAAAGAAGAGGGCGCCTTAAATATTGTCATGGGCGTTAATCATCATCTTTATAACAAAGCACAGCATAAAATTGTCACTGCTGCTTCTTGTACCACTAATTGTTTAGCGCCAGTGGTTAAAGTTCTCCAAGACAGTGTTGGCATAAAACACGGCAGTATGACGACTATCCATGATATTACCAATACGCAAACTATCCTTGATGCGCCTCATAAAGATTTACGTCGAGCGCGAGCTTGTGGCCAAAGTTTAATTCCAACGACTACCGGGTCTGCAACCGCTATTACCCATATTTTTCCTGAGCTAAAGGGAAAATTAAATGGTCATGCCGTGCGAGTTCCGTTAGCGAATGCCTCAATTACTGACTGTGTATTTGAGCTAAATAGAGCCGTAACAGTTGAAGAAATTAATCAATTGATGTCTACGGCGGCACAAGGAGACCTAAAAGATATACTTGGCTATGAAGAGCGTCCTTTGGTCTCTGTTGATTATAAAACGGATCCACGTTCATGTATTGTTGATGCGCTATCAACCATGGTTGTTAATGACACCCAATTGAAAATGTATTTGTGGTATGACAACGAATGGGGTTATGCCAATCGAGCTGCAGAGTTAATGTTGTTAGTTGGACGATCTGATATTAAGGACTAGTCTTTGAGAATATCGACATAGACTGCGTTTTTAAACGAATAATATCTTGGCGTTACGCTAATGTTTAATACTCTTGATTATTTATTAGCATACGCCAACATCAATCGAAAATACCATCATTGGTACCTTTATGTTAAACAAAATAACTGCACTGCCTAGTGCGGTAAAACAGTACCTATTAATTACCGCTAACTATTGGTTTTTCACCTTAACCGATGGTGCTTTGCGTATGCTGGTATTATTACATTTTCATCATCTAGGTTATTCCCCGCTTGCCATTGCGATGTTATTTCTATTTTATGAAGTTTTTGGTGTGATAACCAACCTAGTTGGCGGGTGGTTAGGAGCAAAAATTGGTGTGAATAAAACCATGAATATTGGTCTGTTCAGTCAAGTTTTTGCTTTATTAATGCTAACAGTTCCTGAACAATACTTAACCGTTATCTGGGTTATGTTGGCACAGGCGCTGTCGGGTATAGCTAAAGATCTTAATAAGATGAGCGCTAAAAGCAGTATTAAAACGTTGGTACCAACGAGCAATAACAACCAAGATCACGCTGTTCTTTTCCGTTGGGTTGCTTATCTTACAGGATCAAAAAACGCCTTAAAGGGTATCGGTTTTTTCCTAGGTGCCTGGTTACTAAGTACCGTGGGATTTTCAGTAGCCATGCTAATAATGGCGAGTGTGCTAGCGATTGTTTTTGTGCTTAGTCTGTTATTATTGCAAGGTGATTTAGGTAAGGCAAAGCACAAAGTTAAATTTAAAGAGATATTCTCAAATCACTCATCATTAAATTATTTGGCGGGCGCGCGCTTATTTTTATTTGCTGCTAGGGATATTTGGTTTGTTGTCGGATTACCGATATATTTGGTCAGTAATTTAGGTTGGCAACATACTAATGTTGGGATATTTATGGCGTTATGGATTATCGCTTATGGTATTGTTCAAGGCTCAACACCTAAATTTTTTATTAAAAATAACCAACATAATATCAAGGGTCATTTGTTATTTACTTGGGGGATGATTTTATCCGGTGTTACCTTGTTGTTAGCACTGTTGATGTTTTATGCGACCAAGCTCAACATCAGTACTGAAATCATTATTATTGCAGGCTTATTTATTTTTGGGGCTGTTTTTGCTATTAATTCTGCGCTACATAGCTATGTGATTGTAGCCATGGCGAAAGAAGATGGCGTTTCTATGGATGTTGGCTTTTATTATATGGCTAATGCCCTGGGAAGGTTATTAGGGACTGTTATGTCAGGTGTTATTTATCAATTTACTAACTTAATTACCTGTTTAATCATTTCCGCTTTGTTTGCTGGACTTTCAGCCTTATTGATTAAACGTATTAGTCTGTCAAACGAATAAGGCGCAAAACAGTGACAATGTTAACGTTAACAGCATGCTGGTAACGTTAACATTCTATATAGCGATGAAGTTAGTAACGCACCGCTAAATCATTTAATTGGATGTTACCCAATAATTGCCCGTCAGTAGTCATTGCCTGTGCGCTTTGCTGAGACACTTGGGTTATTTTTACTGTGTAAGGGCTAACGTTAAAACCTGCATAGGTTTTTCCTGAGTCAGTAATGATATTATTTAAGTGTAATAGAGAAAACTCATCACCAACTTTTACGCCATGCCTTTTACCTAAATTAATCGTTAACGAATTACCAGCTATTTGCACTACCTTGCCACGAGTAGGTTGACACATCATATTTTCGTCGATATCAATGATCATATCCCCTAACACTTTTTCAATGGCCATTCCGTATTGGCTTTGCCAGAATACTTCGCTATGAACATCAACTTGCTGACGTTTGCCAAATTCCCATGGTGCAGAACTACGGTACTGCTTAGTGAAGACAGATTCACCATTAGTACCGTTGTAAATATATAGGCTGACATTAAACTGACGGTTAAAAACATCTTCTTGCCAGAACTGCCAACCGTTGGTTGAGGCTTGTGCAAAGCTAATGTCATTAATTTCAGAATACATGACATACTGAGTATCGCTGATATTAGCTAACGACATGGTGAGATTTTTTATTGCTTCAACTTGTAAGCTGTTATTTAATCTTGAGAACTGAGACTTCTCTTTTAATAACAATCTGGTGTCTAGATAAATACCTTGGTTGTTAATTTTATAAGCAAGTTTAGCCATCAATTTATTATCAAGAGCATAAATTTTACCGATACTCGCTTGCTCTCTATGCATTAAGTTACTACGGGTAATTAATAAAGACTTTCGATAATCAGAAGAGAAGCACTGTTTACTTTGTGGGAAGATGTCAGCACGAATGGTTACGGTGACCAAATTGCCCTCATAATTTTCATCAACCAGCTCAAAAGAGTTTACGGTACCGCTGGCGCGAATATTTATTTCATTTTGTGTCAATAATCCGTTAACCGTTTTTTGCACACTCGATACGGAAGCTCCGGCAACGAGTAAGGCTTTTTTTAATGCATTCTCTATGGCTAATGTTTTTGCTCGTTCGGCATTGCCCTGCATTATTACTGACTTTCCCTGAGCTTCATACCACTGGGCATCAGCAGAATGAGTGATAAAAAATAAAAGTAGAGCTGATATAAATAAGCGCATATGAAGTCCGTCAGTAAAAAAGGTTTAATATCTACTGTCGAATATGCAGTTTCTATGCCCACTTATTTTAATACGCAAGTAACTTTATAGATTGGCGCGATTTGTGCTTTATTTATATTAGAAACTATTTGATGTCGTTTATCGATATTACTGCAAAACTGATTATTCGCTTTCAGAGCGATCAAGGGGAGCTCAATGAAAAAGTGGCTTATTCCATTATTTATTCCAACGTTGATGTCGTGTTCATCAATGAATATGATGAGTGATGAAGATAATTTTTATAAATCAAAGCAAGAAGTACGAGGTGAAATTGACAGTTTCAATCTACCTCGACATGCGATAGCAGATGTTGTTAAAGGGCTTACTTATCAGATGCTTGAAAGCAGCTCTTTTGTAAACCCTAAAACACCTATCGCGGTAGCTTCTTTTGTCGAATTAGAAAACCTTGAGTCAACTAATTGGCTGGGTAATCAAATATCAGAGAACTTTGTTCATGAATTACAGCGCCATGGTTTAGTTGTTATTGATTTTAAAACGACGGGACATATTCGTGTCACTGCTCAAGGTGATTATGTTTTTAGTCGCGACTGGAAAGAGCTGCCAGAGCGGCAGATTATTGACTATGTTGTAACCGGTACCATGATGGAACAAGAAAATGGTGTGATGATTAATGCTCGGATGATTGGTATGCAATCACGTGTTGTTGTTGCCACGGCACAATCTTTTATCCCAAGCTGGGTAATTGGTGAACAGATTAATCAAGATGAAAGTGTTCGGATAAAAGATGGATTAATCATTCGAAACAGCGTTATGTTAGCAGAAGACGAACGTTCAATTAAAATTGTTAATTAGTTTTTTATATTGATGTAGGACTAACTTTTGGTATTTATGATGAAAAAAATTATTCTTAATATATTAACCGCTGGTAGTTTAGCTTTGTTACTTGCCAGCTGTTCTAGTGTTTATGACAAACACGTACAATGGCAAAGTGTTAAGCCTGAAACCTTCCCTGTGTTACATGCTATTGGCCAAGCGCCGATAAGTTTGCAAAACTCACAACATGAAACGCAGCGTATGTTGATGGCGATTAATGCCTCAAAGCTTGCCGCTTATGCAGAACTTGCAGAACAAGTTTATGGGCAAAAGATAAATGGTGAAATGACCATGTCACAACTGATAATGGGTAAAAATGAAGTGTCAGCGTCAGTTCAAGGTGTCATCCGCGCAGCTAAAGTGATTAAAAGCTATCCTGTTGGCGACAGTTACACCACAGAGTTAAGTTTAGACTTTGAAGATGTTTATAATATTTATTTAGCTTCTTCACCCAAACGTGAAATTAAAGCGGTTACCTATTATTAAGTGTTAACAGCACACCCTTAAAAATCATATTGCAGACTTGCATAAAAATATGCGCCGTTAAAACCGAAAGGAGCTGATCGGCGTGAATATTTGAATACACCTGTGCTATCAACAATGATATTACCTTGTTGATCTTCAATTGTGCCTCCTCGAGAGTTTCCTATACGATTTTTGTCAGGCATAACATCAAATAAATTATGACTACCCACAGTGACCGCAAGATTTTTTGACATTTGATGGCTAACGCTAATATCAGTTAATAGCTCTGCGCCATAAGTTTGTTTACCACCATCGGTTATTGTATATTTACCATAGTGATTGAACAATATATTGATGGTCCAGTGCTGGTTTTTATAAAGGGTGTTTACACTTATTTTATTGCGTGGTTGCCACTCTTCAATGATAGAAATATCTTGCTGTGAAAAAATTTCTTCAACGCTAATGGTATGCAGTGTGCTGTGATCAGGTGTAAATAACTTGGTTACCTCTGTATTGGTAAAGTTTGCCGCTAAGGTGAAGTTAATATCTCCAGAAAAAGCTTGAGTCTGCCAAGTAGCAACAATATCTGTGCCTTGAGTTGCGGTATCTGCACCATTTAAGAAAAACTGTCCTTTGGTAACAGACTCCTCAGTAAAAGCTTGGTCGAGTAGAGGTGATATTCCCATACCCAATTTACTACTAATGACAATACGATTATCAATATCAATCTGATAAAAATCAAAGCTAATATCTACATTTTCAGTAGGGCTATAGATAAAGCCAACACTGAGGTTGTCAGATTCTTCTTCTTTTAAAGAAGGCACCCCGAGTCGAGTGGTCAAAGTACTATCATTTCTGAATGTTTCCACTTCCTCACTCAACAATGAGCCACTTTCGTCAACAATAAACTGTGTACTGATATTATTGAAATACATTTGCTGCATAGAAGGTGCACGAAAACCTGTGCTATAGGCTCCGCGCAAAATAAGTTGCTGGTGTGCTTGCCAATGCACCGCAAGTTTTGTATTGGTGCTGTTACCAAATATATCATAATCATCATAACGAATGGCCGCACTGAGCTCGATAAAGTCATTGATTTGGGTCACAGACTCCGCAAAAAGTGAAACAACATCACGGCTCTCGTTAACCGCAAGTTCAGGTGCAACCCCCGGAAAACCTTGAATACCACCAGCGGCATCTTGGTCAAACAATGCTTGATTATTGTCGGTATCATAATCCTGAAAGCTGTAGGGGTTACCTGGTATTATTTGGTATATTTCTTGGCGAAACTCTGCGCCTAACGCGAGTGAATAATTTTCATAGTCTTGGCTAAAAAGTAAATTTACTGTCTCAAGTGACAAGGATAGCCCGTAAGCAAAAGCAGACTTTGGTAATTGAGCACGTAATTCATCTACTGTTAAGTCACTGGTTTGTAATAGATAGTTAGCGTAAGAAGCATTAAGTGAATCTTTAGTCGTATAGTCTATTTGGTTCTTGCCATAGGTATATGAAATATCAATGGCGCTGTCATTATCGAAAGCCACTTTATAGCCAAAATTGTATGACATATCTTTTATATCTGAATCTATTTTGGGTAAATAACCCTGAGGAATCGTTGCTTGACCATCGCTTAATAGTGGGTTTTCATTGTTATTCGCGCTGTGACGAAAGAATGCGGCAGATTGGTTTTCTCGATGTGAATAGGTTAAAAAGCCATAAAGTTGCCCGTTATTCAGTTCAAATGTACTGTTTGCGGCAAAAGAAAGTTGTTGATACGAAGGGTCGCCAATACGAAATGTTGCTCGGTTAGCGGATAACTCTCGAGGATCATCGGTTTGCCAGTGACCATTGTCCAATTGAGTGCACTGGCCAAATTGGCAGGCACCATGTAAACCTGAGCGGTTGGTACTTTGATGGTCGACTAAACTTAATGTGGCATTGATAAAGCCATCATCACCCAGCGGTAAACCTTGCGTATAAGATAGCTGAAAATCTTGACCATCACCTTGCTGATAAGCACCAGCTGATGTTATTAAGGTCGCTTGCTCATTACTATCGTTTAGCACAATATTAATAACACCCGCTATGGCATCCGAGCCATATTGTGCGGCTGCACCATCACGTAAAATTTCAATACGTTTAATGGCTCTTACTGGAATGGCGTTCATATCTGTACCAGCTGTACCTCGGCCAACAGAGCTATTAATATGAATTAAACTCGCTTGATGACGACGCTTACCATTTAATAAAATCAGTGTCTGATCCGGTCCTAAACCACGCAATGTTGCTGGCTGTAATACGTCACTGCCATCACTTATTGCTGAACGAGAAAAATTAAAAGAAGGTACTAGTGCTTGCAATATTTGACCAAGGTTAGTCTGGCCACTATTACGCAGAGTGTCCGCAGATATAATATCAACAGGAACAGGTAACTCTTTTACGGTTCTGCCATTAATATGACTACCAACAATAACTATTTTTTCAATGGCTTTGACTTTTTCTGTGGTCTTAATTTCTTGTTTAGATTTGCTCTGCGCTGTAACGTTATTTTTCTGCTTTATCGACCATTGGCCTTTATTATTTATTTCTGCATGAAGCCCCGTGTTTTTAAGGAGCTTCCTCAAAGCCAAAGAAACTGAGTAATAACCCTCTATGGCATTACTGTTAAAACTTCGGGTTAAATCATAAGAAAATATAATGGTCTGATCGGCCTGCTGGGCAAGTTTAATTAATGCTTGATCAACGGATTGAGCGGCGACAGTAAAGTGCGTTATATTGGGTGCAATAGCTTGTACTTTAGCTTGAGTGGTTAAACTAAAAGATAATGGAAAAATAATAAAGAATGAACAAAAAAAATGTGTCAATAGTTTTGTTAAAACGGCACGGTGTTGCTGTTTTTTTCTTTCTTTAAATAAATAGTTTAGCAAGGTGTCAACTAGTGCTTTGATTGTGATCGTTGAATACAGAAAGCTCACCTTCTATTTATAATTTTTATTCATTGTACTTATCTATAGCCTATTTGAGGCGTTGACCATTAAATTATGGCGTCAGTTGCTTTGGTGATAACTACAGTGTTGTGACTTGTCTTGGTATATTTTAGGTCGAAATTATAGCTAATTGAATCTAATAAAGTACCAACATCGTCTGACTTAAAATAACCGGACACTTTCATTTGGGCAAGCGCTTTATCTTTGATGGTAAATTTAACATCGGTATAGCGACTAATTTCATCAAGTGCAGTGGCCAGTGATTCACCATCAAAAATAAGTATGCCTTTTTTCCAGGAAAGTTCCTGAGATAAAGTGAGTGATGAAATTTTATTTGTCGGTGATTGAATTTTGTTGATTATAGTCGATTTTTCACCTGCAACTATAATGCTATTTTTTTGCGGAAATTGAACCGTACTGGCTATTTTTTTCGTTAATGCCGGTAATGCTTCATTCGAATCAGCGATTAATACTCGCCCTTCGGTAACAATTAACTCTAACTGATTATTATCGCTTTTTTGTACATTAAAAATGGTGCCTAAAGCGGTAAATGATTGTTGCCCAGACGTGACACTAAAGGGGCGTAATTTATCTTTTGCGACTTCAAAAGAGGCTTCGCCTTTGATCAAATTTAATTGACGATGTTCTTCACTGAAGCTAATAGTGAGTAAACTATCAGTGTTTAACTCGACATTTGAACCATCGGGTAAGGTCACTTTTTTATGCTCGCCTATTTTTGTTGAAAATTGATCATAAATAACTTCAGATGACGTTGATTGAAAAAACGAAAATATAGGTTTATTTAAAAAAAACTCACTGGTAATGATACCAAAGAAAATAACACTGGCAGCCATTGATAATTGCATGAATAATTTTTTAGAGTGAGGAGAATGTTTTTTTTCTAAAGGAAATAAACCATTAAACTCGGCAAGTAACTTAGAAATTTTGGTCGAAGGTGAGTACTTATGAAGGGCTAAGTGATGATTGTTTTCTTGATTAACCCAAGCAACAAAAGCTTGTCGCTCTTGTTGCGATAATCCTTGTTCAATGCGAGATAGCCAATACTTGGCCTGCACTTCTATTTCATTATTATATTGTATTTTAGCCATAATAAATATTTTGTCTTCATTCAATTCACGCAAACATCGATATATTTATTCGACCATGCCGTGCATCCTAGCGTAATAGCAAACGGTTTTTTATTATCAAGTAAAACTTACTCTACCTAACAAATCAATATGATAATCAGGGCTTTCAAAACTAGAAAACCCTCCTATATTTTCTACTCTACCTTTATTTCTTTTTGTTTGCACGTTTTGCTTGTTTTTTCGCCTTAGCTTTTTTCTGTGATTTACTAATTTTGATCTTAGGTTTTTTCAAGGCAACTTTAGACTCTTTATATTGTGGTTTTAAGCCTTCAATATTTCGACGTGATAAACGCTCGTCCATGTAACGTTCAATCTTGGCAATGACAGGCATATCGTGTGCTTCAACTAAAGAGATAGCCGTACCTTTATTACCCGCTCTGCCTGTACGACCAATACGATGTAAATAAATATCTGCTTTGCGTGGCATATCAAAGTTAATAACATGAGTAATGTCATCAATATCTAAACCACGAGCAGCAACATCAGTAGCAACCAATACTTTTACCATACCTGAGCGTAAACGGTTAATGGCATGATTACGTTTGTCTTGTGGCATTTTACCTTCAAGCCAAGCACAGGGGATTTCTTCAGCGTAGAGTTTTCCTGACAAATGCTGGACCGTTTCACGTTTGTTGGCAAAAACAACCGTGCGTTCAAAGCCTTCTTGTTTTAACAAGTTGATTAATAATTTAAATTTATGTTCTTTGTCATCTGCTAAGTGAAGCCATTGGTGAATTTTGGCTTTTTCTTTTCGTGATGGGTGAGACTCTAAAAATACTGGCTCGTTAAGTACTTCTTTTGAAAAACGTAAAACACCCGCACCTTCGAGGGTTGCTGAGAAAAGCATGGTTTGCTTACGCCAGCGAGCTTCACCAACAATACGGTTAATCGCATCAGAGAAACCCATATCAAGCATACGGTCAGCTTCATCAAGTACAAGAATTTCAATGTCGCGGGCTTCAAATTGTTCTGATTCAAGATATTCAAGTAGACGGCCTGGCGTAGCAACTAGAATATCGGTGTTCTTAGTTAAGACATCTTTATGGCTGTCATAACTAACACCACCAGTGATCAACCCAGTTTTAATATCAGTTAATTCAGTTAATTGTGTACATTGCTCACTGGTTTGAATAGCAAGCTCGCGCGTTGGTGACAAAATAAGTACCCGAGGAAAACCTGGGCTTTTACGCGGGTAATCTAGCAGATGTTGAGCGATAGGTAATATAAAAGCAGCTGTTTTACCTGTGCCCGTTGGCGCTGAAGCTAAAACATCTTTACCTGTCATGGCGACAGGTAAAACCAACTCTTGAATAGATGTTGGTTTTTTATAGCCAGCATTTGTAATGCCGCCTAGTAGTGCTGAATCTAGGTCAAATTGCTCAAACATAAAGTATAATTTCGGTCAGGATAATATTGCCGTGAATTATAAAGCGAAACAGGCTATTTAGCTAAAGCTAAAGCTATTTATTTTTAGTTTTTATTCACTTTCAATAATCTCAGCTATTTCTCTTTGAATTTGTTGACACCACAATGCAATACGTTCATCACTTTGTTCGTATTGATTGTCTTCATCTAATGCCAAACCGACAAATTGACTATTATCTTCGGTGAGCGCTTTAGAGGCTTCAAACTCATAACCTTGGTTGGGCCAAAAACCAATAACAAAACCATCTTGGGCGATGACTTGTTCATGCAACATGCCCAGCGCATCTTGAAACCACTCGGTATAACCAATTTGGTCACCCATGCCATAAAGGGCGATAATTTTTCCTGATAAATCTAAAGTCGCGATATCATCCCAGTGGCCCTCCCAATCTTCTTGAATTTGACCATAATCCCAAGTAGAAATACCCATGATAACCAGATCGAAATCGTCAATCTTACTTAGTGGTGTCTCTTTGATATTAAACAATTCAACGTCGAACTCTGTCTTGAACTTTGCTTTGTCAGCAAAATATTGTTGAATTTTCTCCGCCGCCATTTCAGTATAACAAGTGGTAGAACCGTAAAATAAACCAATTTTCATGAGGTAGCCTTTAGCATCTTTTTTGAGCTTAGAAGTAAGATATTGACCGATTAACATTAGGGTCACTATTTTTGCGAGAGTTTAACAGATAGTTTATATCAAGGCAGTAAAATATATATATCGTTATAAAGTGGCTGTTTACACTTATTAATAGAGTGATATGACTAGGTTTATTGCATTTTATTTCAATTCCCTGTAATTTTACTCACTAAGAAACGGTCATGTTATATAGCTCAATTAATCTTGTGTAATCACTGAGATTACCGATTGTTAGTTCTACTTTTAGGAAGTCATTAATGTTTAAGAAAATTTCCCTTGCCCTTACGGCGGTTTGTATCGGTGTTGCTGGTTTAGTGTTTGCTGTAGAGCAGCCGACTGTGGTTGCAAGTAGCGCCTCAACCACCACATCTACCATCAATAATCCTACCGAATTCGATGCGGTTCAATTAAAAGCAAAGCTTAGTTTAATGTTAGGCCTAGAAATTGATGCGGTTAAACCATCAGCTATGCCTGGTTTAGTTGAACTTATCACTAACCAAGGTTTATTCTATGCGAGTGCCGATGGTCAATTTTTCATTCAAGGTAAACTTTATGGTTTAGGCGGCAAGGTTGTCAATTATTCAGAAGCAAGTTTAGCGCAAGTTCGACTTGATGGTTTGGACAAGTTTGCTGATGCGATGATTGTCTATCCAGCAAAAAATGAAAAGCATGTTGTTACCGTATTCACCGATATCACTTGTGGCTACTGCCGTAAGATGCATGAACAAATGGATGAATATAATGAAAAAGGTATCACGGTACGTTATTTAGCTTACCCTCGTTCAGGTGTGAAAGACCGTTCGGGTCAATATTCTCAAGGCTTTAAAGATTTACGCTCTATTTGGTGTCACGAAAATCCAGCAGATGCGTTAACAAAAGCTAAAATGGGTTCAAATGTTGCACAACGTATATGTGATAAACCCATTGAAGATGAGTTTGATTTTGGCCGTCAAGTTGGGGTTAGTGGCACACCGGCTGTTATTTTAGAAAACGGTATGATGTTACCTGGCTATCAAGAACCGGATGCGCTTGTTGCTATAATTGAACAGATGAAAGCGGCAGGATAAATTATAATCGTTTGTTAATGATTTAACCTAAGTGGCAGGCCAAATAGCCTGCCATTTTGCTCTCTTAACCTCATTCAATTAATCATCAGAAACTCTCCTTATGCAAAAGCAAATAGTACGCCGTGTCAAAGTTGAAGATAACCATCTTCCCAATCATCTTCATCCACTTATTAAGCAGATATATGCCAGCCGCGGTATTGATAAGGCAATTGAACTCGAACTTAATGTCAGCCAACTCTGTGCCATTGAAAGTTTAAAAGGGATTAATCAAGGCTGTGAGGTTTTATATGAAGGCTTAGTCGCGAATAAAAACATTGCCATTATTGGGGATTTTGATGCAGATGGTGCGACTAGCACTGCATTAATGATGGAAGCTTTACGTTTGTTTGGCTGTGATAATTATCAATTCCTAGTACCTAATCGATTTATATATGGTTATGGTTTAACACCTGAAATTGTCGAAATAGCTGCTAAGCAAGGCGCTGAGCTATTAATAACCGTTGATAATGGTATTAGTTGTGTTGCCGGCGTCGCTAAAGCCAAGTCATTAGGATTAGGTGTTATTGTTACCGACCATCACTTACCGGGCATGACACTACCTGATGCCGACGCTATTATTAATCCAAACCAAGTTGGCTGTGACTTCGCCAGTAAAGCGCTGGCGGGTGTTGGTGTTGCTTTTTATTTTATGATGGCAATGCGTAAATATTTACGTGACAAGAACTGGTTCGTTGACAAAAAAATAGCAGAGCCTAATATTGCTCAACTCCTTGACTTAGTTGCCTTGGGGACCGTAGCCGATGTTGTTTCTCTTGACAACAATAATCGAATTTTGGTTGAACAAGGCTTGAAAAGAATTCGTGCGGGAGTTACGCGCCCAGGCATTCAAGCGTTGCTCGAAATAGCCGGTAAAGATCAGAAAAAGATAGTTGCTAGTGATTTTGGTTTTGCTTTGGGTCCAAGAATAAATGCCGCAGGGCGTTTAGACGATATGTCTTACGGTATTAATTGTTTGCTTGCCAAAGACCTTGCTTCTGCTCGAGTAATGGCTGCTGATCTTGATGATTTAAATAAGTCGCGCCGAGAAATCGAGCAGGGCATGCAGCAAGAAGCAGAACAAGTGCTGAAAAGCTTAAATTTTTCTGATGATAACTTACCGCACGCGATTTCTTTGTTTCAAAAAGATTGGCATCAGGGGGTTATCGGTATTGTTGCTGGTCGTTTAAAAGAAAAGTATCACCGACCCAGTATTGTTTTTGCTGGCACGAGTGATGACCTTTCACTTGAGAAAACAGGAAAAACCAGTGAAATTAAAGGTTCAGCACGCTCTATTCCTGGTTTACATATTAGAGATTTACTGGAACATATTGACACGCAGCACCCAAATATCATTATTAAATTTGGTGGCCACGCCATGGCAGCTGGCTTATCAATAGCAGAAGAAAACTTTGAAGAATTTCAGCGCTTATTAAATCAATATGCCGAGCTTTGGTTAAGCAGTGACGATCTCAAAGGTACGCTCGCCTCCGATGGCGAACTACCCACCAATGAAATGACCTTATCTTTTGCTCAGCTATTACGTGATTCTGGCCCTTGGGGACAAAACTTTATCGAACCTTTATTTGACGATAAATTTAAGCTGGTTCAGCAACGTATTGTCGGCCAGAAACATCTGAAACTGGTTGTTGAAAAAGCGGGGCAAGTTTTTGATGCTATCGCTTTTAATGTTGACTTAAGCCGTTGGCCTGACCATCAAACTCAACAAGTCCACCTTGCTTACCGTCTCGATATTAATGAATTTCGTGGCAAGCAAAGTGTGCAATTTATTGTGGAATACCTTGAATAAAAGCCTGGCGATTCATTGCTTTATTTTCAGCCAGTTTAGTCAGTTAAATCGTTTATTTAGCGATGAAATTACGCTATAATGCGCGACTATTTTATTTTATTCTTTCGGGCGTGCATCTTGACGCCAAATTTGCGATGTAAAATTATAAACTATGATTGAAGCTAACCCGGTATTAAACAAGATTAAAGACATCCGCGAGCGTACAGATATGCTTCGGGGGTATCTTTGACTACGACCAAAGATCAGAACGTTTGGTTGAAGTGGTGCGTGAATTAGAGTCACCTGAAGTTTGGAATGATCCTGAACGAGCACAAGCACTCGGTAAAGAGCGCTCTTCTCTTGAAGCCATCGTTGAAACCATTGATGAAATGGATCGAGGCTGTGAAGACGTTGAAGGTTTAGTTGAACTTGCTCTAGAAGAAGACGACGAAGAAACCTTTAACGATGCGAACGATGAAATTCAAGCGCTAGAAAAAAGTTTAGAAAAATTAGAATTTCGCCGGATGTTTTCTGGTGAACATGACGAAAACAGCTGTTATTTAGATATTCAATCGGGCTCTGGTGGCACTGAAGCACAAGACTGGGCTGAAATGTTAATGCGTATGTATTTGCGTTGGGGTGAAGCACACGGTTATAAAACAGAAGCGATTGAAGTGACTGACGGTGATGTTGCCGGTATTAAAGGGTGTACGATTAAGTATACCGGTGAATACGCTTATGGCTGGTTACGTACAGAAACAGGTGTTCATCGCTTAGTAAGAAAATCACCATTTGATTCCAGTGGTCGTCGTCATACCTCATTTGCTTCGGCATTTATTTATCCTGAGATTGACGATAATATTGAAATCGATATTAATCCTGCTGATTTACGTATTGATACCTTTCGTGCCTCGGGCGCTGGTGGTCAACATGTTAATAAAACTGATTCAGCTATTCGTATTACCCATGTTCCAACGGGCGCTGTTGTCGCTTGTCAAGCTGACCGCTCTCAACATAAGAACCGTGCAACGGCGATGAAGTTGTTAAAAGCTAAGCTCTTTGAAATGGAAATGCAAAAGAAAAATGAAGGCAAGCAAGAATTAGAAGATGGTAAATCTGACATTGGCTGGGGTAGTCAAATACGCTCATACGTTTTAGACGACAGCCGAATTAAAGATTTACGCACAGGCGTTGAAAATCGAAATACCCAAGCAGTTTTAGATGGCGATTTAGACAAATTTTTAGAAGCCAGCCTAAAATCTGGTTTATAAAGTAGAAGAGCCTTGCGTGGCAAGGTTCGACAATCAAAACTTAAAAAGTTAACGAGAAAAAAAATGACCGACCAAGCACAAGTAAATCAGCAAGATGAAAACAAATTAATCGCCGAACGTCGCGGTAAATTAGCGAAAATTCGTGAAAACTGTCCGGCTAATGGCCACCCAAACAAGTTTGACCGAAAACACTACGCTGCTGATTTACAAGCTGAGCATGGTGAGAAAGATAAAGAAACACTTGAAGCTGAAACAGCAACCTATAGTATTGCTGGTCGAGTTATGGCTAAGCGTGGGCCATTTTTGGTACTACAAGATATGTCTGGTCGCATCCAAGCTTATGCACATAAAACAGTGCAAAAAGATATTAAAGAGCGTTGGGGCACTTTAGATATCGGCGATATTATCGGTGTTACCGGCACTATGCATATGTCTGGTAAAGGCGATTTATATGTCAATATGGACGAATATCAATTACTCACTAAGTCATTGCGCCCGTTACCTGAAAAATTCCACGGTTTATCTGATGTTGAAACTAAGTATCGTCAACGCTATGTTGATTTAATCATCAATGAAGAAACGCGTAATACTTTCCTTATTCGTTCAAAAATTGTTGAAGGTATTCGTCAGTTTTTAACTGTTCGTGGTTTCATGGAAGTTGAAACGCCAATGTTACAAACTATTCCTGGTGGCGCAACGGCTAAACCTTTTGAAACTTTTCATAATGCCTTAGACATTCAAATGTATATGCGTATTGCCCCTGAGCTTTATTTAAAGCGCTTAGTCGTTGGTGGTTTTGAAAAAGTATTCGAAATTAACCGTAACTTCCGTAACGAAGGCTTATCTTCACGTCATAACCCAGAATTCACTATGATTGAATTCTATCAAGCTTATGCAGATTACATTGATTTAATGAATATCACTGAGGATATGTTACGTACTCTTGCTGAAAACGTACTAGGTAGCTCTGTTATTCGTAACACAGTTAAAAATAGTGATGGCGAAGTCGTTGAAGAGAAATTTTATGACTTTGGAAAATCGTTTACGCGCTTATCTATGGTTGATGCTATTTTATTATACGGTAACGACCTAGACGAAAACATTTTACGTAACCCAGAAGCAAACTTCGACGCACTTAAAGCTATGGCCAAAACTGTTGGTGTTAAAGAAACAGAAGCATCAAAAGTATGGGGCCCAGGTAAATACATTTGTGAAATATTTGAAGAAGTTGCTGAGCATATGCTTGATCAACCTACTTTCATTACAGAATACCCTTGGGAAGTTTCACCATTAGCACGTCGTAATGATGACAACCCATTTATTACTGACCGTTTTGAATTTTTCGTTGGTGGCCGTGAATTAGCGAATGGTTTCTCTGAGCTTAATGACGCAGAAGACCAAGCAGCACGTTTCCGTAACCAAGTTGAAGGCAAAGATGCTGGTGACGATGAAGCGATGCATTATGATGAAGACTATATTCAAGCGCTTGAATATGGTTTACCGCCAACTGCGGGTGAAGGTATTGGTATTGACCGTTTAGTGATGTTGTTTACTGACTCACCAACGATCAAAGATGTTATTTTGTTCCCTCATATGCGTCCTTTAGCTGAGTAACCTTTATAAAGAACGCTTTTAGAAGCGTTCATTTTATTTTATAAAAGCCGGATAAGTTAATTACTTATCCGGCTTTTCTGTTTAGAAAGAACGAAGGTGTTATCAAAATGACTGAGTCTTATCCCTTTATCGTCATGCTGAATTTATTTCAGTATCTGCTTTTTGTGTTGTTAACGACGAGATCCTGAAACAAGTTCAGGATGACGGATGCTTATCCCTTTACCGTCATGCTGAATTTATTTCAGTATCTGTTTTTGTGTTGTCAACGACGAGATCCTGAAACAAGTTCAGGATGACGGAGGTGGTATCAGGATGAAGGAGGGGGTATCAAAATGACTGAGGCCTATCCCTTTACCGTCATGCTGAATTTATTTCAGTATCTGTTTTTGTGTTGTCAACGACGAGATACTGAAACAAGTTCAGGATGACGGATGCTTATCCCTTTGCCGTCATGCTGAATTTATTTCAGTATCTGTTTTTGTGTTGTCAACGACGAGATCCTGAAACAAGTTCAGGATGACGGAGGTGGTATCAGGATGACGGAGATGGTTTTAGGATGATGAAGTTAGTATCAAAATAATAGCCTGGGTTCAGACTAACAGTGTCTAGTTATCCCTTTACCGCCATACTGAATTTATTTCAGTATCTGCTTTTTGTGTTGTTAACGACGAGATCCTGAAACAAGTTCAGGATGACGGAGGTGGTATCAGGATGACGGAGGTGGTATCAAAATGACTGAGGCTTATCCCTTTACCGTCATGCTGAATTTATTTCAGTATCTGCTTTTGTGTTGTCAACGACGAGATCCTGAAACAAGTTCAGGATGACGTAGGTGGTATCAGGATGACGGGTGAGTTATCAGGATGACGACGGATACGGTATCTGGTTGACGGAATCCATATCAGCATAACGGGCTTGTATCAGGGCAGGGTAACTGAAACTGTTAGTTAAATATCTGTTAAGCCCCAAACGAAGGCAATTACACCTGTGAAGCCAATAAGTATCATATAAGCGGTACCGATAAACGAATATTTGATAAAGGTCAAAAAATAACCCTGTTTATAGACGCGCTTTTGCATGATAAATAAATATATCGGGATCCAAATTAATAAGGCTTTACTGGCAAATTCAATCGAGCCAGTAAGTACAGGGAGGACTGTTTCACTATAGCCAGCAAACACATCTAGTAACTCTACCAACAATATAGTAAAGAAAATAAAACTATGGCTGTGCAAGGCAACCGTTAAATGTTCCATATACAGTCGTTTGGAAAATATAAACATTATTTTTAATAAAACAGCAAAAAGAGGTAGTAAAACAAACATTAATTGCGGTAATTTTCCAATAACTTCTTGCACTAGTGGCGTTGCATCAGAGCGGAAGGCATTTTCTGCTTTCTTGATCAAAGACTTTGTAAACACATTAAGGCTTTTATTATTCTCGTCACTTAAAAAATCAAAAGACAAGGTACCATCGGCATTATTGCCTATGGTCGTAGAAGTTTTTTCTACATTATCTAGTTCCTCACCATTTTTAAATTTTGCAATATTTGAGGTTAATAAATCATAACGTTCTTTTTTATTCCCGCTAAGTGCTTGTCCATCTTTAAATTGTCTTAATTCTAAATCGACAAGTGTTTTGGTCATATCAATTAACCGTTTATTTTTTTCAATACTGTAATCTTTATTAATATCGGTTAAATAGGTTTCAAATTTTGCGATACTTTTTGTTGTTTCTGACAAATCAACGGTATTGTCTGGTGAGCCATCAATGGCTTTAAGCTTGTTTTTTTCAAGTAAAATAAGCTGATCTTTGATTTGAGTGATTGATGTCTGATTGTCGCTTACCGCGAGAAGAGTATTACTGTCTGAGAGCACAAAAAATTTTAAGGTAATAAAAAAGACAATACTCACAAAAAGGTACAGACGTAGCGGAGGCACGTAATGCACGCGTTTTCCCGCAATATACTCATTAGTTAAAAAACCAGGACGAGCAACTAATGGCAATATAGTTCGGGCGGCACGAGAATCAAAACTAAAAATATCATCAAGAAGGTGTAATATCACCACCCAAAAATATTTCAATGTTGATTCTGCTTGTTGACCACACTGACCACAAAAAGGACCGTTGAGTGGCTGATGACAATTATCACAATTGTTATTTACTGAACTTCTCATGCTATCAGGCTGTTCAGAGACTGATGGCGTGATATCAAGATCACTATTTTTTTTAACTAACTCGGTATTTTGCATAAAAGTTTCAGAATAAATACAAACAATAGAACAAAATCATAGCATTATGTTTATAAAAGTGTGAATGAAAAGTTATAAATATTTACAAATTAATTGAGTTAACTGCGTGCTGTTTGTATAACTATCTGCTAAATTTACTCTAATAAGAAAAATAGGGTTGAATGTACTATGTTTACTATTATGCAAAAAAGTAAATAATAAACAAAGTGTAGTAATAGAAAAGCCAAATACAGGAGAATTATAATGGCGTTTGAAGTTAAATTTGAATTAACAGAGTCAGACTTAGACCACTTCCGTGATGTAATGCGTAAAGCGCAATCAGGAGCTGCAAAACTTAGTGAAGCAGTTATTTTAAGTAACGCTAAGAGTATTAGCCAAGATATTAAAGGAAGTGTTCCAGAATTTGTCAGCGAGCGCATTAAAAAACTAGAAACTTTAGTGGCGATGATAGAAGACTCTGAATGGAAAATTCCAGCAGAAGAGCGCAGTGATGTGCTAAGTGCATTGGCTTATTTTAGTGATCCAGAAGATTTAGTACCTGACCATATTCCTGTATTAGGCTTTTTAGACGACGCCATCATGATTGAATTAGTTGCCGAAGAACTGAAAGACGATATTGAAGCGTTTCTAGAGTTTTGTGCTTATCGTAGCCGAGAAGAAGGTCGTAGTGGTGATGCTACAGTGACTCGTGAAGAGTGGCTAGATTCTAAACGTCGCGAACTTCATAGTCGTATGAGAAACCGACGCTCTACACGTCGTAGCGGTCGCTCATCATTTCGTTCAGTTTTTTAAACACTACTTTAAAAACATTGAATTCTAAAAGCTTACTCATTTTTTGAGTAAGCTTTTTTTATGTGTTTTTTATGAGGAGATCCTGAAACAAGTTCAGGATGACGGATGTGGTATCAGGATGAAGGACAACGGGGGTGTTATCAGAATGACTGAGGCTTATCCCTTTACCGTCATGCTGAATTTATTTCAGTATCTGCTTTTTGTGTTGTTAACGACGAGATCCTGAAACAAGTTCAGGATGACGGATGTGGTATCAGGATGACTGAGGCTTATCCCTTTGCCGTCATGCTGAATTTATTTCAGTATCTGCTTTTTGTGTTGTCAACGACGAGATCCTGAAACAAGTTCAGGATGACGGAGTTGTTATCAGGATGACGGAGTTGTTATCAG
>NZ_JACGWC010000023.1:0-66280 GCF_014077545.1 Colwellia sp. BRX10-1 | reverse complement strand
CTCGATATAATCTCGGTGTTCATAATCAATTAATTCAATTGATGCTCCCCATTTTGGATCTGCAACAACTTTAATTTCTGTCAGTATGTAGCGAAACTCATCCAGCATGATGGTATACCTAACGCCTAATTAACAGGCAAAAAATAGTTGGCTAAAATAGTGAACGGAGTGAACAAAAGCCAACTGTTTTTTGTCCTTGTTTAATTTCTTGTTATGTTTAAATTTACCCTAAACGAATAACTATTTTAGCAACCCACTTATCAATATACTTGCTAGGAATAAAAGCTAAAAACAACCCCATAATTGGGAATATACTACTAAATATCGCAGCCATAATTTTAGAGCTCTCATCTTTGGTTGGAACGCCATTTATTTCAATTACTGCATTTGGATCTAATGCTGCTTGGAAGAAAACGTATACTAGTATACTTCCGATAATTATCAGTGTTCCACCACCAAGACGACTTAAACCTACGATGATATCTACCTTCTTCTTTAATTCTGCGTCCATACTTTCCTTTAAACATAACGCCCCATTAAGAGGCAAATGATAGTTGGCTAAAATAAGCGACGAAGGAGCAAATAGCCAGCTGTTATTTGTCCTGCTTGAATGGCTTGTTAGCCTTACTTGAACTCAATGCTCGTTTTACCCATTACGATACTAGAAAATAAAATCGCTTTATCCGTGACCTCATAATCATAAGGGGGATCAACATGAGCATGACCAATCAAATTACCTGAAGGCGAATATAAACGACAATCCAACTCACATAACTCTAATATATTATTATTTATACATTCCCAGCCCCAAAATAAATCAGGGTAATTAATGTCTATTAAACTTTGGGTAGAAACATTTACAACCGCTGAAACATAACCTGCACCAACAAAGAGAACTTGGTTATCTTCACTCCAATGTAACGACGGCTCGGCATCGTCTGAAAAATGAGACCAGAATAATACGATACAAGTAAGCTTGCTACCTTCTCTAATTTCAATAATCGTCTTACGGTCAAAATCCTTTTCTTCAGATATTACAATGTCCGCTGCACTATCAGGTGCAATACTATTTATAGTTTTGACTTTTATGACTGAATGATTGAATACGAGTTCCATACTTTCCTTGTAAGGCTAACGCCCACTTAAGCGGACAAAAATAGTTGGTTAAAATGTGAAGCGAAGCGGAACCTAACCAACTGTTTTTGTTCCGTTTGAAGTTCTTGTTATGTGACGTCTTTAGTAGCTATTAGGTTTATCAACATTAGTTCGTCGCCAACAAATACACTACAAGACCAAACATTTTTCATTCCTTGTAACTGCGTTAATTCTTCATTCTCTATATCTTCCAGTAGAATATTTCTAGAATTACCAGTTATTACACTCTCTATAGCTGAAATATCCCAATTTAGAACACCTTGATATAAAGCATCTTCTTTACAAGGTGAAATGCATTGCGATATGAAGGTGCCACCTTTGAAATCAAGTATGAGTGTATACAAATCCATTTGATAAACCTCGTAGTCACATAACAGCTTATTAGACCGAAAAACTAAGCAGTAGACCACACTTAGCATTCTTTGTTTATTTACAGTTACAATTATCATACTTTACAACATAATAAAAACATTAACATTTTATTATTATTAAACATTTCAAAAGGTGCAACACCGAATCTTTCGGTATTTCGGCAAAAGAAAGGAAAACAACACCAGCTGTATAAAAGAACAGTAAAAATAATTATTGTTTAAAATATAGTAAATAAGTTATAAATTTTGTGTGTGATCAGGTGGGGCAACTTCGATTTTTCTAACTGTAATAATTATCAACTTTTAATGGCGGCATCTAACAGATATCTTTTTGCCATCGACTATTCAAATTATCTCCGTAATGTGACGTCGCGAATAATGCCATCAAATATTACTGTCTTACTAACATTAAGATAAAGGCCAGAAATCTTTGCTGGCTTGACTCAGGCGTTAATACTTGATGCTGAAGTGCTTCGCTGAACTTTAACTACATTAAATAATGAAAAGCCTTATTTTTAGAGCCTTTGATTATGTCTACAATATCTTAAAGTATGTGCATATGTAACTTTGTCTAACACTTGCGGTAAAAAATATTTTCATTAAATACCATTATTAGATGATATTAACTCTTATCAGAAACAAGATAATAAGTGGTTTGCTTTCCCCTACTTATGCTTGTTGATGTAATGCAAATATACTTCAACATTGGCATGTAGCTATTCTGATAATTACAAACCGGGTAATCTATAAATATTAACAACTAGAGTTTTTTTGTTGCAAGAGTATTGAAACGTTTATCATTGTCGAGTCTTATCTAAGGCCTACTGGTCCTCTTTCTTTTTTATATGCCGTTTTTTTTAGAACCATGTTAAACTTAAAAAAAAATTTTTTACGGGTATCATGTTGGCTTATCGATGGGTATTTAAAATATTATTTATGGTTGTTTTGTTCCCCTTTTTGGCTTCTGCAGAAAGTGAGCACAATGATAATGAGGTAATAAATAACTATTTAAAATTACAAAACCTAATACACCTTCAAGGCGATCAACATAACGCTTTTATTTCCACCTTGCTCACACAAATTAACAACTCAGACTATACATTTCTCAAACCCGCTGTTTTTGCAAATTTAGCTGTCCTTAATATTAACGCTGGCAATAAGGCTAAGGGGCAAGAATATTTAGCTGATTCTATTCAAGCATTTAATAACACTTCTTATAATAAGTATACCAACAGTGCTCTGTACAAAGTAAGTCGAGCATACTTACTGATAGGTCAGTATGCTAAAGCCATTGAGTATACTAATCAGCTAAATGCCTTCGCTGTTGAGCATAATGGCAAAAAAATGGAAGTTAGAGCACTGCTTAACTTAGGTTTGATTTATGCTGAATTGCAATTATATGATTTAGCAGAGTTGCGTCTTAATAAGTCTTTGAAAAAAGCTGCCTCTCTGGGAGATAATAAGCTCGAACATTTAACCATACTCTATTTATCAGGTGTTAAAATTAATCAACCCGATAGCAATAATCAAGATATCCTCAAATTAATTAATAGAGCTAAGTCTATTTATGAAAGCATTGGTTATTTAGAGCGGCTAGAAGGATTAACTTACGCAAGAATGGCAAGAGCTAACAAAGCTGAAGAATTGCTATTACAATCGCTTTCCTTAGCGGTTAATAATCAAGATGTTCGTCTTAGCCAAATAACAAATCAAAGTATTGCCTCATTTTATTTTACCCAGAAAAATTTTACTCTAGCGTTAGCTCATGCAAAGGAGTCACTTAAAATAGCAATAGAATTAGGCCATAAAACAGAGGTTTCTGAACTCAACTATTTACTAGCGAAAATTTACAAGAGTTTAAATGATGACAAGAACACTTTGATTCATCTCTTGGCTTATGTTGAATTTCAAAACTCTAATCAAGCTAAAGCGTTTGTCGATATGCTCTATGAAATGGATAAAAATATAGCAATAGATAAAAAATTTGCATCTCTTGAAAACGAAAAACTTTTAAATCAAATAGCTATACAAAAAAGTGAAAAATATAATCAACTCTTTATCTTCATCATAATACTAATAAGTGTTTTATCATTCGTTATGCTATTACTTTGGAAAAATAGAAATAAAATGATGCTAGAAAAAATCAGCTATTCAATGCGCGATAATTTAACAGGTTGCTACGTTAGAAATTACTTAGATGATTACTTACCAGGGCTTAAGTCTAGATTTGAACGACGTGATAGCACTACCAAAGAGTCTGTCGGTGTAGTAATGGTAGATTGTGATAACTTAAAACCGATTAACGATAACTATGGACACGCCGCAGGTGATGAAGTTTTAAAAGCTATAGCGACGACACTTTCAAATCAATTGCGTAGCAGTGACGTTCTCGTTAGATGGGGAGGCGATGAGTTCGTTTTATTGTGCGAAAATATTTCCTTAACAGAGTTAGGTAATTTAAGTGAACGTGTAAATGCATCAATAGATAAGCTTGATATTATTTTTGAGAAAAACAATATCTCAGTAACTGTTTCTTCAGGATTTGCATTGCATGATATTAGCAGCGGCTTTAATTTCTATAATCTTTTAAAGTGTGCCGATAATTATTTATATCAGTCAAAAAAACAAGGTAAAAACGCTAAAAACGGCGGTATGTATGTACCCAATACGGATTATCAAATATAAACACTTCAATATTCACCTAATTCCTCAAGGTATACATGGATTGCAGATTTACATAGAGTTTGATTTTATATATTACCCAAACCCATGTCCTGAACGGTGTTACGCTTTAACCTCTTTTTAATGCTTACTTAAGACTATTAACCAATCTAACTCAAATAATCTTATTGTTTGCTTAAATGCCATTTTATGCCTTTATAAATCGCTGAATTCCTCAGGCACAGTCTTTTTGAATAGTGTGTGAACTATACATTGCCCGTTCCTTTGTTTCTCTCTCTTTATTTGGATCTTCTATACAGACAACAGATTCGATAATAGCGAGATAATCCGTAGATAGCTTTGTTTCTTTTGCCCCAACAATGACGTGATTTAGGTACCAAGTATATGGTTTTAATGAAGGGTCTATTCTAATTGCACAATAAATTAGTGCTTCGAACGTTTTTCCCTGTTCATTTATTACGGATACTGTTTTTTCATTATACCCAGACCCTAAACTTTCGGCTCTATCTAAAATGGGTTTCTCATTTTCATCTATCTCAAAAAGAGCGCCTACGACCACGTCATCACTATTATTCGTATAAAAAGAGTCGCATTTACCTGATCCATCTTTGCCACTCATATTAAAACGCAACTGATGATTTTTAAGACTTACTGTGTCAATTTTTTGGGCACTTGGCACCCTTTGTTGAAGTCTTATAAGGGACATGTTTGAACCATATGCAAAATACTTCATCAAAACTCCTGTGCGATTAATACCTGTTCAACAGGAAAATAATTATTGGTTAAAAATATAGAACACAAACATTTAACTATTTATTGTTTAAAATTCTATGACATCGGCTTAAAGGGTAACAAAAAAACATTAGCTTTTACATGTTCGTATTGCTTATATGTTTACGCTTGGGATGGCTTAACCGTTAGTATGGAGCTTAACTCAAATAAGTCATTTTGATTTTTCATATAAACGACTCGAAAAATCAAAGCATACATTACCCCAGCACTTAGTTTATATAAGATGTTTATTAATCTAAGGGTAACGCGATAACAAATTGTGTAGATTCATCAACCGTACTAAAACAGGTAACTTTACCGTTCAAACTTTGAGTGACTAGGTTATAGAGAATACTTAGCCCTAGACCAGAACCTTTTTGCCGTTGCGTTGTATAAAAAGGTTCAAACACCTTTTCTATCTTTCCCACTTCAATACCACAACCATTATCTTGCACCGTAAGCATTAGCATTTCATTTTGTACTTTAAAACTGATTTTTATTTGACCATTAATTATTTCTTTAAATGCATGAGTTAAGGCGTTATCAATCAAAATAGTTACTATTTGTGCAATCGTACCTGGTGATGTTAAAAGGGGTAAGGTTTCATCTCCTGATAAAAATATTTTTATATTCTTTTCACTAACTCGAGACGACAATGTCGAAATAATATCATTTAAATATTTAAAGAAATTTATTGTACGCTTTTCATCATTTGATTGGTCAACGGCTATCCTCTGAAAATTCCTTACCAATTCAGAGGCCCGCTCTAAATTACGTAAAATTATATCGCTACTACCAATCAAGCTGTTACATTGATTAACAAACGCTGTTCTTCTAATCTTTCCACTTTCCACAGCTTTTTTAATCAGTTGCGCGCTATGTTCTAAATTACTAGCCCCCGTTACAGCAATACCAAGAGGCGTATTAATCTCATGTGCAACACCGGCAACTAAATTACCTAAGGCCGCCATTTTTTCAGACTCAACAAGCTGGTCTTGTGTTGACTTTAATGATTCAAATGCTACGGCTAATTTTTTGTAAGTTTGACTTAGTTCTTTCGTACGCTCTTCAACTTTTTCTTCTAATTCATCTCGAGCTTTACTTAACTCGACCTGCATATTTTTTAATTCAGAAATGTCATCGTAAGTACCAACGATACCAATAACTTCATTAAACTCATTAATAATCGGTCGTTTAGAGGTGCGTAACCAGATGGTTTTTCCATTAGCATGGGTTTGAGGTTCTTCTGAAGCGATTAAATGCTCTCTTGAGGTCATTGTATGAGCGTCATCTGACCTATACAGCTCTGCTTGTTCAGGGAAGATATCAAAATCAGTCACTCCAACAATGTCAGAAGGCGAATTAAGATGGGCATCATTTGAAAAAGCTTTGTTACTTCCTAAATAAACAGATTCTCTGTTTTTCCAAAAAACACGTTGTGGCATTAAGTTCAATACGGTTTGAAGCGTGTTGATTTGTGTACCTTTTTGCCTATTTGTATGGTCGGCAGAAAAAACATAATGAATAAATTGATAGAGCGGGCTAGATGTTTTAATCACGGTATTAGGCGTATTCGCTTGATAGCTAATTACACCTATAAGCTCATCATCCACAGTAAAGGGTAACACAAAGCAATTATCGTCTTGAGAATCGCTAAAATCTGTTTTGTTTAAGAAACTAACAGTGACTTGGCTTTTACTTTGTTTTATTTCTTGTAATTGACGATTTAATAAACAAATAGTGTCGGGTAATTCGCTTTGATTTACATTAACAACGACACGCTCTTCACTTGGCTCATTATTTTGCGTGTTCAAACAGTAACTATTGTAATGTGACTTTTTATTTTGAATATCTTTGTAAACTACGGTAAAAATAAAGAATGGACTATTCAAAAGCATTGACAGCTTTTTCATCGCGAAAGAAAAATGCTCTGTATTGGTGAAATTAGTTTCTGAATCTAATGATAATAAACGTATAAACTCTAATTGTTGTTCACTATTAGTCACTTAGGTGCCCTTTCTTAGTTATACCCCTATTAAATATATATGATGATTGAAATTAAGCATAATTATTTATTATTTACTGATGTAAAAATAAACAGCAGGATAAACTGCCATTAGATAAGCTATACCTAACGCCCTATTATTTAATAAGTGTTTATATCCCTATCTAGGTTTGGTGCGAACACCGGGTATGGTATCGGTTAATACCGATACGTCCACTAAGCAATTACTCTCTATTTTTAATGTAAAGTCTGATACCAAAGGTGGTTAGGGTTGCTAATAGTAATAAACCTAAAACGCCAAAAACTAAATTTACATTTTTAAATGGTGTCCATTGAAGGTAATGAATTTTATAAAGTCTGTTGATTAACTTAGTATCATCGCCCTTCTGGCTTAACCTTAAGCTTACCCAATCAAGATTTATTTCAACACCTGTGCTAGTTTTTGCATTTGTTCCATCAATAGAAATAATGTCGCCATAACGTTCTTTATTTTCTGAAAGTGCATCATCAATAAGGCGTTTGTATTCTAACTTAGTTGGCAACCCTTTAACTTGAAGCGTAATAGGGTCTAAATGTTCCGTTTTTCCTTGCGATTTAACCAATAAATGATGCCCTAAAATAGTTTTGATGAGTTTAACTTCACTCCAATTTTCTTTTGGATCAACTAATAACTGTGTTTCTAGGTGATAAGTTTTTAATGATAATTGTTCATAAGCCCCTTTGTAGCCGGGTTTTATAAAAAATATGACACCGGTAATTGTCCAACCAAACATTGGTAATATGAGGATTAAACCTATAAGTCTATGTATTTTTCTACTTGTCATTTTTGTTTTTCTTATTGTTGGAGAGTGAAATCTTAATTGCATAATAACAGCAATAACCCGCTCATTAGTAAAATGCAATGAGATGGAGTCAAGCGCTACAATTAATGAATGCTACTTATTAGTAGGTTTGTTATGTATAGGTTTAATAAGTGGCTGTGAAAAACGCAACAGTAACAGTAAACCTATAATTGCCGCTGCAAAGAAAAGGTACTGACCAAAAGTGCAGTTCTCTTGCTGTATTTCTCGATGTTACTTTTTTAATCTAGCCATTTTAGCCTCATTGAGACTGACTGTTTTGATACACGGTTGACATTATTCATTAATGGGTATTATTTTAGGTCGGTAAAGTGAACCCAAAATACCCCCAAAGAGATTTTTATAGATCGCTTCTATCTCTTCTTTGGAGATACTGCCACCATGTATTAGCATTTCAAGTACCTCCCCTGGCTCTTTAACTAGGTAACCAGAAGAACTAAAGCCATTGTTTAAATAGAATGCTTTTCGTTTAACTCGTTGTGGATAATTTTGTTGTTGTACTTGAAGTTCTTCAATATTTAATACAACTCTGTTTTCATGCTTCTCTTTCAATGCGTCTAATACCTTACTCCCATAACCAGACGAACGCTGATCCTCTGCGATAGCAAAGAAATGAACAAAAACAGTATCTTTATACTCGGTAAGATAGATTAAACCAATCCAGTTATTATTTTCATAAAGAACGCTAAAGCCGTCCTTCCCTTTTCTCAATATGAAGCGAAGCAACCAAGAAGGAACACGCCTTACTGTCGTAAAAGCCTCTTTATAAAGCTCAATAACATTTCTATAATTAACGTCATATTTAGAAAGTGGGCTGAATTTTATGCTCATAGTATTACTCATATCCTTTGAATCTATTGATTAGTAGTCAGGGCTTTTGTACCTTAGCCGTATATGTTTTTAAAGTGCTTGTGCTTTTACTAACATCGTTAGATATTTAACCACTCCATGGCTAAGCCAATATAAATACGCCCAACCAAAAGTAACGCGTTACCTTTAAGTTGTTGATATAGTTACTGTTTATTAAATGACTTTATAAATAGCATAACATTGAGGATTAACATCCATTTTAGGTTTCACTGCTTAACATGGCATTAAGCAATGAAAATTTAGTCCATTTATCGCTAATTGACGTCGGATCAATAGCGATAAATTTTTACTACTAGGCTACCTAAATAATAAGTTAGGTCTACAAATTGAAAAAAACTTCTAGTTACTGCGCGTTAATCGCGGCGCTCATTGATTGCTCAGCAACTTGCTCTAACCACTTAAGATCGACAGTTTGGTGGGCTTCACAAATAAACCAAGGTTCACGTGAATCCGGCTCTAACATCACGCCATTGTCGATTAAGTTAAGCGCGAATTGCGTATAAAGATCACTGTTCGTTTTTTTCCAATCACGATAATTTTGTGGTACTTCACTACCAAAATGTACGCCAAACATTGCATCGGGTCCTGCAAAACAATGTTCAATATCAAATTTTGTAAATACTCTTGAGAGTAACGCTTGAATTTTTTGACCTACTGTCGCAATCGTTTCAAGTGCATCGGTTTCTTTAAGCACGGTTAATGTCGCTTTAGCTGCGCTCAGTGCCACCATATTAGCGGTATAAGTGCCGCCGTGAGTTACCCCGTCTTTTGCAAATGATATAGCATCCATAACATTAGCTTTACCACCAAAAGCAGCAATCGGGTAACCGTTGCCCATAGCTTTTGCATACGTGGTTAAATCAGCATAGATACCATATAAGGCTTGTGCTCCGCCCTTGGCAACACGAAAACCCGTTTTGACTTCGTCCATAATTAGCAAAGAACCATTGGTATCACAAGCGTCACGCAACTTTTGCATATAGGCTTGCGTTGAGGCAATCGAGCCACAGTTACCCATGATAGGTTCAATCAATATAGCCGCAATATCATGACCATGTTCAGCGAAAACAGTATCGATAGCTTTAAAATCGTTAAGCGGTACACTTACTTGATGTTCACGCGTACTTTGTGGGATACCTGCGCCAAAAGGTATAATTTCAGGCGCGTTTTCATCAGTGACTTCCCAGTTATCTACATCAGATTTCCACATCACTTCATCATGCAGTCCATGAAAGCCACCTTCAACCACGACTATTTTATTACGTTTTGTAAATCCACGAGCGGTGCGCACTGCGCCAATAACCGCTTCGGTACCTGAATTAGCAAAGCGCATTTTATCGATATTAGGGCAAAGTGACTTCACCAATTCAACCACATCAGAATCAAGACCGGTAGAGAAACCGGAAATGGTGCCAACGCTAGTGATCGCGTTAATCACTTCATTGTCTACGCGTTCGTCACGATAACCAAGAATAATTGGGCCATAGGCTAAACGAAAGTCAACAAACGTTTGTTGATCACAGTCGGTGATGGTACAGCCTTTCATGCTGCTTAAAAATACGGTGTTTTCTTCCCCCCAATAACGGTAGCTGTCTGCAACCCCTAACGGCATATTTTCGTGGGCTCTTTTAAGCATAGCATTGCTTTGGGGCTTATGTGGTTTAGTCATGATCGCTCTTTATATCACTGAATGTTTTAAACATTAATTAACGTAAATTTTATCGGGTGATAATACAGGGATAGCGCAATTTCAGGAAGAGTAAATCTTTTAATTAGTCAGGTATTCGTCTTTTAAAGGGGTAAATTAGCTAATAAAGTCATGGTGACCGGGTATAACCAAGCCTAAAAACTACCGTTGCCGTTTATCCATAACACTAAAAAAAGCCTCAGTGATAACCACTGAGGCTTAGATAATAAGTCGATAGCTCGTTGAACTACCTACAATAAACGTTACTTAATCCAATACAATTATAAGCTGAAGGTATGAGATACAGATAACACGACACGGGTATCAGCCAAATCAATGTTCATATTTGTATCTTCAAGTGCAAGATCAACATCAAAGCCGTTCCAATTGGTCATATATTCAACGCGATAATGGTTGTAAGCATCTTTGGCGTTCCACGACCATTTATCTTTATTCGCTGACATTGAACGATCAAAACTTACCTTGATATTATGACCCGGTTTAACTTCAAACGTATGAGCAACCATAGCGATATAATGATTAACATCAAGACCAAAATAATCCCAGCTATACCAAAAGTTTACTTCACTGTTACCCATCGATGAACTGTAACCAAATTTTGCATAAGCTTCAGGATAGTTGTATGTATCTGACACGTTATCGCCGTGGTACGTATAGTAAGCAATACCTGCATCTAGTCCTATTTTTTCGTTAAGTTGAAAATATTGACCAACATAGGCATCCCACTCAATGTTAGTGTCTTCATAGCGACCAAAGTCAACGTTTGACGCCCAAGTTCCAGCATAAAAGCCGCTATCATCTGCATAATCCAAACTCGCTTGTAATGCTGGATCGTTGCCTGTTTGGCTAACACCGTTAAAGGTATAATCAGAGGCTATGTTAACCGTTGCAGACACATCAGCTAGTGCGGTAGAAGATAATGTTAATAGGCAACTTGCGGCTATAGCTATAATACTTTTATTCATTTAGTTTCTCTTTTTATTTAGTATTCAAATACAAAATGGTCGGTGCTATTCGACTAATTCGATTTTAGTAAAATCAATTTTATTTTCTTTCGGTGAACGCTCAATTTCGCTAACGGCTTTAAACTTGTTAAACAGGATATAACCAAAGCAAGTAAAAAAGAGTCCAATAACGACAGCGCCAACCCATTGGATTTGCAAGAAATCTAATTTAAATAACAGGGTAAGTAAACTAAGAGCAATTAAGTTGCCGAAGAAATATTTCACTCTGCCCAGCCTTGCAACACTCAAGTTCAAATTATCAGTATAGAGACGGATCAATGAATCAAGTGAGTTAATAACGAAGGTTATGCCAACAAATGCCATCGCGATATTATAGAAACCAGCGGTCTCTAGCCCATTTGCACTGTAGTAATAAAGTACTGAGAACCATATGGCGATTGGAATAGAAGGAAAAACCAACATCGCTGCCAATACTTGATAAGTACGAAGACCTCCAACAAACCGAGAAGTAAACTGGCCAATCATAATGCTCCAAGCAAACCACCAATAAAGGTAAAATTCATGGTAATCATTAAGAGGCAAAGCAAATTCGTGGATATTACCAAAGTAACCGCCAATCATCGCGATAGTGTTGGCAAACTCACCAATACTTGAGGTTTCTGAAAGAAAAGCTCCACCCCACATTAGACCAATCAATGCCAAAAATAACCAAGTAGTTGCCAAACTTAATATTTTTACGTAACGAATATTAGTACTTGAATAAACAGCTGCAGCTATGACTAAAAATACAATCAAATAGAAGCTACTAACAATAGATTCACCATCGCCAAGTTCAGGCATATACCAAGGTAAATTGGTTAATAATAAATAGGCGGTAAAAGCACAGGTACCAATAATAACTACGTTATTTACCAGTTTAACCAGTGGAATTTCAAAAAAACGTACACGAGGTTCAATCACACAAAAATAGAAACAAGTTAGAAAGTAAAATCCCCAGATGAGAAATGCCCAGTAGCCAAACTCTATGGCCAACGGGTTAGTAAATCCATATTCGGGGTTGGTTGCTAAATCAGCATATCCGGCAAATTCGGTTAACGGAAACATGATCAAGCCAACATCTAGCCCAGAGGTAAACAATATAGCAATAAAGGTAAATGTTTTAACCGGTGTTACACCGACACAGCGAATATTGCCCCACCGATATAATACAAAGGCGATGGCGGTGAAGGTAAATATCAGCCCAGCTGATAACCATGTAGTCATAGTTGTCTCCTGAGTAAGGTATTAATTAATATAAACAAGTAGTACTCCTCTTTGAGGTTTATAAAAGTACACGGCAAATTTAAGCTGAAGATTTCAATTGTCGCCATCATGAAAATATCTTGATGGCGAAAATTAAGATCTAACCGCGTACTGACGATTAACGTTAGTTAATTTTTAGATTTGGCTTTAGTGCGCAATTGCTATTAATTTTGCACTAAGCTGACAGGGGCGTTTGATGGCGATAAAACTTCTCGGCCACGAATAATGTCGGCGGCACGTTCAGCGACCATTATGGTTGGTGCATTTAAATTACCGTTAGGAATAGTTGGAAATATTGACGAATCAACAACCCTTAACCCTTCAATACCATGTACTCGGGTTTGGGGATCTACAACCGACAATTCATCTGTGCCCATTTTGCATGAACATGATGGATGATAAGCACTTTCAACAAATTGACGAACAAAAGTGTCAATTTCGTCATCACTTTGGATACCAATGCCTGGCTGTATTTCTTCACCTCGATATTTATCTAATGCGCTTTGATTGATAATGTCTCGGGTTAGGCGAACACAGGCACGAAAACCTTCGCGGTCTTCTTCGTGCTCAAGGTAATTAAAGCGTATTTGCGGGTGTGCTTTAGGATCACTCGACAAAGCCTTAATAAAACCTCTACTTTTTGGTTTATTATGACCAACATGCACCTGAAAACCATGACCTGCAAAGGCCTCTTTGCCGTCATAACGCATCGCTGCAGGTAAAAAGTGATATTGAATATCTGGCCATTCTGCCGTTGGTTTAGAGCGAATAAATCCACAAGATTCAAAGTGATTAGTCGAGCCTAATCCTTTCTTTGTTAGGATCCAACGAACACCAATCTGCAATTTACTCCACCAATCTAACTTGCCATTTAAGGTGATCGGCTGCTTACATTTAAATTGGAAGTAGAACTCAAGATGATCTTGCAAGTTTTCGCCAACGCCAGGTAAATCATGTATCAATTCAATACCGGCATCCTCAAGGACAGCTTTAGGACCAATACCTGATAGTTGCAGTATGTGGGGCGAGCCAACAGGACCTGCTGATAAGACAACATCTTTATTAGCAGCAACGTCAACTGTTTTTCCGTTGCGTTCGTAACGTACGCCAACTGCTTTTTTGCCATTAAGTAATACTTTATGTACTAAAGCATGAGTTATCACAGTTAAATTTGCACGTGCCATTGCTGGTCGTAAATAGGCGTTAGCAGTTGAACTGCGCACCCCTTTTTTTACCGTCATGTGCATTGGTCCAAAGCCTTCTTGCTGAGTACCATTATAGTCACTGGTTGCACTATATCCGGCCTCAACACCTGCATCAACAAAGGCCTTATATAATGGGTTTTTCATCTGGTTGCCATTATTAACACCCAATGGTCCATTTTTTCCACGATATTCATCACCGGCAAATGCCCATGTTTCTGCTTTTTTGAAATACGGTAAACAATGAGCGTAATCCCAGTTTTGGGCGCCGTTTTCCTGCCATTCATCAAAATCACGCGCGTGTCCACGAACATACACCATGCCGTTGATTGAAGACGAGCCGCCTAATACTTTACCACGAGGGCAATGCATACGTCGGCCATCAAGATTAGGCTCTGGCTCTGTTTCAAACTGCCATGCATATTTCTTGGTATTCATCGGAATAGATAAGGCGGTAGGCATTTGAATAAAAATGCTTTTGTCACTGCCGCCAGTCTCAAGTAACAAAACTTTACTGTTGCTGTCTTCACTTAGACGGTTCGCTAATACACAACCAGCAGAGCCGGCACCGACTATAATGTAATCATAATTATCACTGTTCATTTAACACTCAACTTTATTACTTTGGTTGCCAACATTTAATTTTGGCAACTATTCAAGGCTTAAGGACGCTAACTAAGCTTTAACTTTATTAAAACGGGCTGTCTAATGGCTGTAACCCAACATACACCGCTTTTATTTGCGTGTAATAATCGAGTGTTACCAGACCATTTTCACGGCCAACGCCAGATTGCTTATAACCGCCAACAGGCATTTGAGCCGGAGAAGCACCAAAACTATTTATCCAACAAATTCCTGCTTCCATTTGATGGGTCACTCGGTGAGCACGAGTAATATCTTGTGTAAACACACCTGCGGCTAAACCAAAGTCAGTCGAGTTTGCGCGTTTTATTACCTCGTCTTCGTCATCAAATGTTAATACAGACATCACTGGCCCAAAAATTTCTTCGCGGCAAATAGTCATTTGATCAGTACAGTCGGTAAAAATAGTAGGAGCGACAAAATAACCACCCGGTGCATTGTCTGGCTGAAGGGTTTTCCCGCCATGTAATAAGGTTGCCCCTTCACTAACGCCAAGCTTGATGTATTTCATCACTAGATTTAAATGCTTTAAAGAAATCAGTGCACCAAAGTTAGTCTCTTCTACCATAGGGTCACCGGCAATTATATTTTGGCTAGTGCGCTGAAGTAACTTTTCAATAAAAACGGGATAAATAGATTTTTGAACGAATACGCGTGTACCATTGGTACAAACTTCGCCTTGAGTATAAAAATTACCTAACATCGCTGCAGAAACCGCATTATCGACATCAGCATCATCAAAAATAATTAATGGCGACTTACCACCAAGCTCCATGGTGACATCTTTAAGCGTAGTAGCTGCTGCTGCCATCACTTTTTTACCGGTACCGACTTCTCCGGTAAAAGACACTTTGGCAATTTCTGTATGATGAGACAACCACGCACCTACCTCACCAGCCCCTTGAACAACATTAAATACGCCATTAGGAATACCTGCTTCTGTAAATATCTCTGCAAGTTTTAAAGCGCCTAAAGGTGTTTCTTCTGAAGGTTTAAAAATCATTGAATTACCACAGGCAAGCGCTGGTGCTGCTTTCCAACAAGCTATCTGTAGTGGGTAATTCCAAGCACCGATACCTGCACAAATGCCTAATGGCTCGCGACGCGTGTAATAAAAATCGCCATCTACCGACTGTTGATTACCTTCAACACCTGGCGCTAACCCAGCAAAGAATTCAATCGAGTCTGCACCTGATGCTACATCGACTACTGAGGCTTCTTGCCATGGCTTACCTGTATCAAGTACTTCTACTTTAGCCAACTCATCGTTACGTTCACGTAATAAGGCAACTGCTTTAAGTAAAATACGACTTCGCTCAATTGCGCTCATTGCAGACCAAGTAGCAAATCCACGTTGCGCGCTTGCAATTGCCTGCTGTTTAATTTTTTCGTCAGCAACTTCAACTTTGTAAATAACTTTCCCTGTTGCTGGGTTAATTACTTCAAATGTTTCGCCGCTATCATTTGCCATGTAGGCACCATCGATAAAGTTTTTATAACATACTAATGACAAGATATTTCTCCATACTGCTTAAGCAGATCGACTATAAATTTTTTACAAAATTGCTCGGCTTGCCTGAACTCTTTTTCAGGGCTTGGGCTTAATGCACTACGTAACCAAAAACCATCTATCATAGCTGCTGCCTGCTTAGTGGCGATGAGTGCTAAATCGTCATTTAATAATTGACGAAAAGAAAAAAGTAGATTGCTGTGCAAGCGCTTGCTGTTTATATTTTGTAGCCTTGCCAATCCTGGTTCATGCATTGATTGCGCCCAGAAACTAAGCCAAGTTTTTGTTGCGGGTTTAGAACGTTGTAATTGAGTGAAATTAGCCTCAATAATCATCATAAGTCGATCGGCTGGCTCAAGATGTTGACCTCTAACACGTTCGAGTAGCGCTAACTTCAATTGTTCAAGCAAGTGTTTAACGGTTGCTTCTACTAATTGCTGCTTGCCACCAAAGTAATGACTAATAATACCTGACGATAAGCCAGCGATCCGACTGATCGTTATTATTGTGGTGTTTTGTAAACCAAATTGTGCGACGGAATCTAAGGTAGCATCAATTAACTGTTGTTTACGTAAGGGCTTCATTCCAATTTTAGGCACTGACTTCTCGAATATTATTTTTAATTGAACGTTCAATTAATTATAATTCTAACGGTTCTGAATGAAATTATCAAGTTACTGTTATCGTTCTAGAGTGAAGGTAAGTCTATAAAATCATTTTAAATCAATATAATAAGCTACATATATGGGTATAAATATACTTTAAAACTTATAATAATGGTTAGTATACGAACTATATTTTAGGTTATAAATTGATGAGCGAGTGTAAATAAACCGCTATTTTTTAATCACGGCTAATAAATAGCGATAGATTAATTGGCTGTTTTTAATGAAATTTTAAAAATTTAACGTCAGAATACTTGAATTTTCGCTGGGTCTTACATCAATCTACTGTTAACAAATATCTTCAGTGATCGTACTTTAAGGTGAATTGCTCGTTTAAGGGAGGGAATATGCCGCAATATGACTGTAATGTAGAACGCTCAATACGAAGCATTTGTTATTAGTATCATTCATTGCGGCTGTAGAAATTATTGATCTAGTTTGGTGTGTTACTTACCTTCTAGAAAGTCTAAACATTGGGCATTGTTACCTCGAAAGATCACCCTTTCGGCCTTGAGACCTAACTGATATTGATACATAGGATCATAGTATTCTTCAAGTAATGGCTTTAACCAATCTAAATGATAGTGCGTTAGACCCTTTTGCTGTTCAGTAAATGCCTTAGTTTGAAGTATCTGTAGTTGTGCATATCGTTCTGTACCTAAACGTTTACGTACTTTAAATAAGCCGTGTGCTAAATATTCACTAAAGGCAATAAAACCTTGCTCTACGCCATACGCTGCTTGATATTGCGCAGTCATCTTTATAATATATTCTTGGAATATATGTTCAAGACGGTAGTCCAAACTTTCTTCAATGACCACAATTGGCGCTAATGTCATTGCTTGTCGCAAACTTTCAGGTAAATGTACGCTACCAATTAATCGCCCTTCATCCTCTAAGATCAACGGTTTATCTAAACTATAATTACCGGTAATGTATAATTCAGCCAATTTATTTTCAAAGTCTATCTGGCTGGGTTGTGCGGTAACAAAACCACCAAAACTTGAGCCGCGATGACCTGCAACCCCCTCTAAATCAAGACTATTGCTACAATGAGCAAGAAAAGGCGTTTTACCACTGCCGGTATTACCAGCTAAGATAGTTAATGGATGTAGAGCAAGTTGCTCTAGCTCGTTGAGTAAAAATTGACGAAGTGCTTTGTAACCCCCGATTAGCAAAGGATAATTAATACCTGATTCTTTTAGCCAACGCTGTACCGTTTGAGAGCGTAAACCGCCACGAAAACAATATAAATAGCCTTGCGGGTTTTGCTGAACAAAACTTTGCCATTGTGCCAAGCGATTATCTTTACTTTGTCCACAAACAAGTTCATTGCCAAGGTTAATGGCGGCCGCTTGTCCTTTTTTTTTGTAGCAGAGCCCTACTTCCGCTCGTTCATCATTATTCATTAGCGGAAAGTTAACAGATTGGTTAAAAGCGCCTTTTTCAAATTCAATAGGAGCGCGAACATCCATCAAAGGAATTTTATTGCGAATAATAGTGCGAAAATCGCTGCTGTCTAGTCGCTCTGTGGCAGCGGTGTTTATAATCATTACAATAAACTCACTGTAGGCGAAGTTGCAGCCACTAGTTCACCAATAGGTTGAAGATTCAGACCATTTTCTTGGCATAAAGCTTCAAAGGCTAGCTTACCTGATGGCTGAACAGCAACCAGTAAACCACCGCTAGTTTGCGGATCACATAAAAGTGTTTTTTGTTTAGGGGTTAACGGGCCAACATCTTCCCCATAACTGGTAAAGTTACGTTCACAGCCACCCGGTATACAACCTTGGTCAATGTAATCATTAACAAAGTCAATACAAGGTATTTGCTTAAAATCGACAATAGCAGCAACATTGCTACCCTGACACATTTCTAAAAGATGTCCTAAAAGTGCGAAACCAGTGACATCTGTCATTGCCGTAACAGTTTCTAGAGCTGCAAATTTTTGACCGATTATGTTCAAAGCTTTCATTTCTTGTGGTGCTAGGTGTGCATGTTCAGCTAATAATTTACCTTGCTTTTCAGCGGTAGTCATAATGCCAATACCTAACGGTTTAGTGAGATACAATAGATCGCCAACACCTGCGGTATTATTACGTTTTATCTGCTCATTATTGATTAAACCGGTAACGGCTAATCCAAAAATAGGCTCAGGTGCATCAATAGAATGTCCACCCGCTAAAGGGATCCCAGCTTCAGCACAAATAGCTCTAGCGCCATCAAGTACTTGTTGCGCAATTTCAGGCGCTAAAATATTGACTGGCCAACCTAAAATAGCAATTGCCATTATCGGCTTACCACCCATAGCATAAATATCACTGATGGCATTACATGCTGCGATTTTACCAAAATCAGTGGGATCATCAACTATCGGCATAAAGAAATCGGTAGTTGAAATAACGCCTTGGCCATTGCCTATATCAAAAACGGCTGCATCATCTTTAGTGCTATTACCCACCAATAGTTCTTTGTGTTCAGGCAATACCAGTGAAGATTTAAGCATTACATCAAGTACCGATGGGGAGATCTTGCAGCCACAACCGGCGCCGTGTGAGTATTGGGTCAAGCGAATTGGTGTCATAAGGATTCAATAAAGTAAAAGCAATAGGCTAATTTACAGTAATATTGGCACCGTTACACCTTTGTATTACGATATAGCTGTTGATGTGAGGATAAATATTGAAATTACGGTTAATATTTGACTGGTTGGGGCATGTTATAACAACAAAATAGGCATTATTGCCTATTTTGTTTAATAGGTTACTTATTAATTAGGCTGCCCGCACTTTACTTAATAGATTCAATTAATATTAAGAAATAAGGCAAGCTTGCAACACTTTATTATTTACGCGCAACTATATGAACAGCACTCGTTGAACGCTCTAAAAATGCGCCTTCACAGTAAGCAAAGTAATATAACCATAGACGTTTAAATGTCTCATCATAACCAAATTGAGTAAGATCAGACCAAGAAACTAAAAACTTTTCACGCCAATGTGCTAGTGTTTGCGCATAATCTAGACCAATATCATCAAGCTGTTCAACAACAAGACTACTATGTTTGGTAATATTATCTGAGAGTACATTTACCGAAGGTAAAAAACCACCTGGAAAAATATAACGCTGAATAAAGTCTACGTTACTTCTATAGTAATCAAAACGTTGGTCGGCGATAGTGATTGACTGTATAAGTAATTTACCGCCATTTTTCAATAAATCATTACATTGTTTAAAGAAGCTAGGTAAAAATTCATAGCCTACGGCTTCAATCATCTCAATTGAAACGACTTTATCAAATGATCCTGTTAAATCGCGATAATCTTGTTTGAGTAAAGTGATCTTATCTTGTAACCCTAACTTCTCAATACGCGACTGGGCATAATTAAATTGCGCGTCAGAAATAGTTGTTGTCGTTACTTTACAGCCATAATTTTGTGCTGCATATATAGCTAAACCGCCCCAACCTGTTCCTATTTCTAGTAAATGATCACTCTCACACAAAGATAAACGCTGACAAATAGTTTCCAGTTTATGGAGTTGAGCTTCGTCTAATGTGGCATTTTTGGTCGGATAAATTGCAGACGAATACATCATTTCTGGATCAAGAAAACGCGTATATAATTCGTTACCAAGGTCATAATGAGCAAGAATATTTTTCTTTGAACCTGATTGAGTATTTCTATTCTGCCAATGCGTTATGCTGTTCTTAAACTTGTTTAACCATGACTTTTTTGACTCAAGGCTATCAGTTTCTTGTTGTGCTTTAGCAAAAATTCTAATGACATTAGTAAGATTAGGACTGCTCCATTTTCCTTCGATAAAGGCTTCGGATACACCGATACTGCCACCTTTAACAAAATCACGGTAAACACTTATATCATGTATATTGATCTTTCCTTTGAGTAGCGAACTTCCTGGTGTTTCAGGGAAAATGTTATGCTCTGTTCCTTCCACGACTTCTAATTGGCCATATGATAACTTCGAAAAGACAGAATGAACCATGTCACGACAACGCTTATCTATCCAATTCGCTGTCTGCAAAGTTCTAACACCTTCAATTTGTTCCATTTGGTACTCCTTAATCTTATTTTACAATCTATATATTAATTTGATTTTTGATAGCCAATAAAGGGTATCCGTTTAACGAACAACCTTACTGCTTGCCAGTAGATGCCCCAAACAACTTTTACTGTCATTACAGGAAGTTGACACCAGATTGCCAACAAACTTTTCTTAGTAAATGGCTTCTTTTTCATAACAAGACTGGCATCGAATAATTTACTGACTTCGCCTGTCTCTTCATTAATTGTTTTGTTTTCAATTTTAACCAGTAGCTTATCGTGTTCAGATGACGGCGGCTTTACATGCCAAAAATATGTCATTGCCATATCCATAAAGGGTGAAACCTGAAACTCTTTTTTACTGGTATTAGCTGTTTTTTTATTGAGTAAATTAACTAGATAAAAATGTCTTTCATTCCAAGGGGTATTGCTAACCTCTGCTAACATTTGAGTACATTCATTTTTTTCGTTATAACAAAAATAAAAATTAGCTGGGCTAAAATATATACCAAAACATCTAACTTGTACCAACATGACAATTTTAGCTATCTCATTGTGCCCATCTAATAGAACAACTTTTTGTTTTATACGGTCCTTAAGAGAGGATAGTTCACCCTTGACATAATCTTTTTCAACAAAGCGTAAAGGATGAAACCACGAAAAACCAAAAATCCCCATACTGTTACTATTATTTTCTACATCATCAACGTCTATCGCGAGCATATACAAAGAGTAATCAAAACTATGCGCCTTAGGACTAAAGCGACGGTGAATTATATTACCTTGATAAATATTGCTTTTGTTGAATAATTCAGACATTTTTAGCCTTTAACAGTAGGTGCTATATAACATTCAAATTTATTAGCCACTTCTACAGCACTTCTAACACCATCTTCATGAAAGCCATTATGCCAGTAAGCTCCGGCAAAGTGCGTATGATCGACACCACAAATGAGTGATCTGCTTTTTTGAGCGGTGATTGAATCAGCAGAAAAAATAGGATGGTGATAGGTAAATTCTCTTAATATTTTTTTCGGATCAATATCTTCTTTCTGGTTTAATGTCACACAAAAGGTATGCTGACTTTCTATGCCTTGCAAAATATTCATATTGTAAGTAACACTTGCTGCCTTAGAGCGATCTTGACTGAGCTGGTAATTCCAACTTGCCCACGCTTTCTCGCGATCAGGTAAAAGTGTTTTGTCGGTATGTAAAATCACAGAATTGGCACTGTAAGGCATAGCAGATAGGATACTATTTTCATTATCAGTTGCATCATTTAACAAGGCAAGGGCTTCGTCTGAATGACAGGCAATAACAACTTCATCAAAGGTCTCACTAGCGCGCTCGTTAAAGTGCAAGTGAACTTTGTCGTTGCTACGCGTAATCCCTGAAATATCAGCATTAAGTATTATATTATCTTTAAATGGCGCACATAATGGCGTTAAGTAACTTCTAGAGCCTTTTGGTATAACGTACCATTGAGGCCTGTCAGCGATATTAAGTAAACCATGGTTATGGAAAAATTGTACAAAAAACTTAAATTCAACATCTTCCATTTGCGCTAATGAACTTGACCAAATAGCAGCAGCCATGGGTAAAATATAATGCTCAGCAAAAAATGCACTGAAATTATTATCAGTTAAAAATTTACCTAATGTTAACCCTTCCTGATAATCATTGTGCTGATAAATACTTTTACAAAGTTTATTGAAGCGTAATATTTCTTTAACAAGAAACCAGAACTTTGGATTAAATATATTTCTTCTTTGCGCAAATAAAGTATCTAAGTTATGGCCATTGTATTCCAGACCTGTTTGACAGTTATGAACAGAAAAACTCATCTCAGTAGCTTGTTTACCAATACCAATCTCTGACAATAAAGCCAAGTAATTAGGGTAAGTTTTATTGTTAAAAACAATAAAACCTGTATCTATGGCAAAAGTTTCATCGGCGATTTCAACGTCTACTGTGGCGGTATGACCACCGATTTTGTCATTTTTTTCAAAGACAGTTACCTGGTGCTTTTTTGAGAGTAAATAAGCCGCGGTTAAACCAGAGATACCAGAGCCAATAATAGCAATGTGCTTCATGCTTTTTATTTCCTTAAAATAATTGATTGCCAAAGAGATGCAGGTAAAAAAGAGAATAACTTTAAGGTCAACGTAAGCCTTTTTGGAAAGTGCAAATAATTAGCTCGGCGGTTAACACCTTTAAAAATTCGTGTAGCGGCTTCTTCACTAGATAATAGAAACGGCATATCGAAGGTATTTTTTTCTGTTAAAGGCGTCTTGATAAACCCAGGATGTACCAATGTTACACCAATATTTTCAGCCACCAGATCAAGTCGTAAGCTATTCGCTAAATAATCCATACCTGCTTTTGAGGCACCATATGCTTCACTTCTTGGAAAAGGGACGATTGTTGCACTAGAACTAACAAATACCACCTGCCCACCTTTGTTAGTGAGCGGCAAGAAAAATTCTAAAAGAGCACCTAATGATGATAAATTTGTTGCAATAATATCACTAAATAGTTTGCCGTCGAAATGCTTAGCATCGTCGATGTAACGGCAGTCGCCTGCATTTAATATCATGATATCGATTTCTTTGATATCAACAGCAGCAGACTCTATCTGGGCAGGTTTGGTCATATCGAATACCAATGTTTTAAAAGCCTTACTGCACAGCTTATCTAATTTACTTTTATCACGTCCACAAGCAATAACATTGTCACCCTGCGCTAAATATTTTTCATATAAAGCGTGGCCAATACCTGAAGTGGCGCCTGTGATTAAAACAGTACGAATTGCCATTACTTTGCCGCCTTTTGCTTAATTAATTTTATTAGCTTACCTAAAACAGGTAATTGTTCATAAAGCATTGCGCCAAGATCTAAGTAATCTCGGTGGTAAATGACTTTATCTTCATAACCTTTAATATGGGAGTGGCCTATTACAGTGATAAGTTTACCTTTATTCAACTTGGGGTGTTGATATGACATCGTCCAATAAATAGCAGCTTGATCTTTTTCAGCAATAATATTAGTAATAACAAAATCACAAGTCGATAGATTTTGATATAAATTTTGAAAATATTCAAATAAGTTATCAAAGCCTTTAAGCTCATGAATGGGGTCAATAAAAATAACATCACGATGATAAATCTTTGAAAGAAGATCTAGGTTGTCGGTAGAAAGAGTTTGATAAACGTTAACAAAGTTATTTAACCAAAACGGCGAAGTGGTTGATGTATCCTGTGGGGCATTATTTTGCATTGCTGTTACCGTAATGGCATTAGCTAATCATAGAAATTTTGATTAGCTAAAATTATAAGTAAGCCAGTTATACCTTATAGAAAGCGAGAGCTTTTAACCTAGCTTCTTTATGGTCAACAACTGGTGGCCAATAAATATTTTTTTTGTTTTTTTCTATAAACAAATGCGGAAAGTGAATATTTTTATCTGGAACACTTCCCAACTCTGGTAAATACTTACGGATGAAAATGCCTTTTGGATCAAAACGTTCACTTTGTCTTATCGGGTTGAAAATTCTAAAGTATGGCTGTGCATCACAACCCGTACTTGCTGCCCATTGCCAGCCACCATTATTAGAGGCTAAATCACCATCGATTAGCTGACTCATAAAATACTTTTCACCAAGACGCCAGTCGATTAATAGATGCTTAGTCAAGAAACTTGCGACAACCATACGAAGTCGATTATGCATCCAACCCGTTTGATTGAGTTGTCTCATGGCGGCATCTACTAGCGGATATCCTGTTTTACCCTGACACCAAGCATCAAACAAACCTTTATCATAATGCCAATGAACGCCTTGGTACTTCTCATTAAAGCACTGGTGTTTAGAAAGCCTTTGTTCATGAAACATTAAATTTCTATAAAATTCACGCCATATGATTTCATTTAACCATGAAAATTCTTGACTATCTGAAGCGATTAATATGTCTGGGTAGGCGTTAATTAAAGTTCTTAATATATACCTGGGACTAATGACACCAGCAGCTAAATAAGGTGACAACCCCGAGGTGCCCTTAATGGAAGGGATATCTCTTTGATCGTGATAATCAGATATTTTTTCATTAAAGAAAGTAGGAAGTACATGTTTTTCAATGTCACCTACCAGTGGCCAACCAGAAGATATACTTGCATCAGAAAGAGTATCTGTTGATGAAACTTTAGCGGTACTAGTTTCTATTTTACCTAAATAATCAAAGCTATGTTGCTTAACATAAGTCAACCAGGCACGTTTAAAAGGAGTAAAAACCTTATACATCTGGTTAGATAAATTAAGAACTTTTCCCTTAGGCACAATAACATCAGCTTCAAATAAACTGAGCTTTATACCCAGTGCAACAATAGCTTTATCACGTTTTTGTTCATTAAATTCGACTTCACTGTTGGCAACAATCTCATTGATATTTTCTTTTTCACAACGCGCTTGTAAGTATGAAACCTGATCTTCAAAAGTAGCGGCGTCAACTAATTCTAACTCAATACCAACTGACAGAAGCTCTTCGCGAAGTGCTATGGCATGGCGTTTTATAAAATCAATCTTTATAGCAGACCAATCATGCTGGTGCCATTGTTGTTCAGAGATGAAAAAAACGGCTTTAAGGGGAGCATTATCTTGATTGTTTTTTAAAAAATACTGTAATGCGGGATTATCATGACTTCTAAGATCATTGCGAAACCAAAGTAACAAATTTTATTCCTTTATCATTGACTGAAAATAATTTTGCCCGTTTAACAAATTTTATAATCATTGCTAATGGTAAACAGCCAATGACTGATGCTTTATTTTATAAATAGTACAACATTTTATAAAATAAACATCTGGCCTTTGACTGGTACTCTATTCTGTAAAGCCGATGACTTAATTAATTTGAAAAGCATTAATATGAATATCTTAACCTTAGTGCATCAGGATAAGGTGCTAAATAAGATTGATTTGTTAAATAATCTTTAGGGTACTGTAATAGGTAATGCTTGATTAACGTTAAAGGAACAACTAATGGCACAAGTCCTTCACGATAAGCATCTATCTGATCACAAAGCTCTTGTCGTTCATTAGCTTTGAGATGCTGTGAAAAATATCCTTGAATATGAGCAAGAGTATTTGCGTGTTTTTTACGAGTCGCTTTTATTTTTAGTGCAGTCATTAGCCCTAAAATATATTCGTCAGCCATATCAGCAAGCGGCATATCCGCTCTCGCTAACAATCGACCTAAATCTTTGTAAGCAATTAAATCATGACTCATTACTGTGTACTTATATTTGCTGTGAAATGTTGTTAATTTGTGTTTAGTTAGCCCTGTAGCAATGAGGTTTTGCCAATGCTTGTAAGCAAATACACGAGCGACAAAGTTTTCACGAAGCACCATATCATTTAAGCGGCCATTTTCTTCACAAGGCAGTAGTGGGTTAGCTTCCATAATAACTTTAGCAAACGCACCTATGCCGTCAGATGGTAACGCGTGACCGCCTGGATTGTAAACTTTAACCCTTTCCATACCACAACTGGGACTTTTAGCACAAAAAATATACCCACTTAAATCTTTAGTCGCTTTAGCGACTTTTTCACCGTAAAGCTGAAGTGCTTGTGTAACATCACCACTGCCATCAGGACGAGATACATGAATGACATCGTCCTTTTTTATTAAACGAATTGTCGGCCTTGGAATCGGTAAACCTATTGCGACTTCAGGACAAAAAGATTTATACGTTACGTGATTACTAAATTCTTTTATACAAAAAGTCGAAGGTTTGTTACTGGCATCAAAGCGAACTTTCTCGCCAAGCAAACAAGCACTAATGCCAATAAGTAAATCTTCTTTGTCGACTGAGTGAATCATATTTTTCCCTAAAAATGTTAGAACATCTGCTTACCTAATAGATAAAGGAACCTATTGGATTCAGCAATTTATTAATGCCCTGTGTAAAATGCATTGCGTCATTAGCTACAGTATAACAAAGGCAGCCACTGCTTGAAATTGGATTATGAAGATGTTCACCATCAAGCATAATAAAATCACCCTTTACATATTCACCCTTTTCATCATGAAAAGAACCTTCTAATAATAACGTTAACTCAAAACCTTTGTGGGTATGTTGTGGAACAGAGCCGCTTGGCTCCATGTGCAACAAATTAGTATGAATTTCATTTTCATCAAGCTGTACACGTTTTCTTGCTAATTTACCTATATGTGCTGTTTTTCCCAACATCATATTATTCAATACGCTAGGTAATTGATAAGACTTATCTTTAAAACTGATTGTTTTAGTTTCAACTGGTTGCATAACATCAATCGCATCAGAATCTGTGATGCTATTAATCATGTCATCAAAATTTATCGCTAGAATACCTTCAACAACTAAATCGCCACCACTGTGAGTGATATTTGTAGCTGACTCATCAAAATTCAATTCTGCTACTTGGTCAGTCAACAGTGATATTTTCTGTTGGCAAGTTGGACACATACTAGCGTGAATGGAAATACCTGCAGACAAAGAAGCGGGTAAATCACCATTAACAAACGACTGTATTAACTCAAATTTCGGGTGATGTTTAATCATGATTTTCTCCTAACTGCACTTTGAGTTTCGCTAAAGCTAAACGCAAACGAGATTTTATAGTACCTAGAGGTAGGTTTAGATGGTTCGCTAGTTGTTCTTGAGACATTTCCATAAAATAGAAACCTTTAACAACTTGCTGTTGCGCTTCTGGTAATTTTTCAATTACTGATAAAAGCTCTTTATTTTCAAGATGATCATCAAATGATTCTTCTTCACTCACTTGGCTTTCTGCTAATGGCCAAATGTCATCACTGAGGTTGTCTTCTTTGTTGCCCTTGATCTTACGTAACATGTCAAAAGTGACATTTCGCATGACTGTATAAACCCAAGTCGTAGCGGCTCCTTTGTCTTTATCAAATAAATGTGCTTTGCGCCAAACATTACTCATGGTCTCTTGAACCACTTCGCTAGCTTGAGCTTCATTAGGGAATTTACCCCGGGCAATTCGTTGAATTTTAGGTGCAAAAAATTGAAACAAATCGGTGAATGCTTTTTTATCTCTTGTGCATGCTACGTCGTTAAGCCACTGACAAAGCTGAGGATGATTAATTTTTTCTGTCATGTTACTAGATTTAACACTTGTCACTGTGCTTAGCAAGTTAGTTTGCATCACTTCTATCACCGCTTTTATTATATTTAGATGCTTATACGGTTACAAATGAGTAAAGATCACTAATTAATTAATTAATATATTTATATTTATATTTATTTATCTATAACAGATTGAACCAATTCTTTTGCTGCTTGAAAATCATGATCAATAACAAATGTGGCTTTTATGTCTAAATCTATTGGTAACAACTCTAGCCATCTTGCAATAACCCAGCTTGGACGAGTGATTTCCTTTTGCTGATATAAATCATCTAAGTCCGGATTGTTCGTGAATACGTTTGCTAAAGACTCTGACAACTCAGAGAGTGAAGTATCGACTGAAGATTGTGACCAATGTTGAATTTGCTTTACATCACCAAAATACAATTTATCGCTATCCAAGGTTAACGTATTAATTTCTACTAATGATTTACATTTAACATCAATTTCTAATATTCCGTCATCTCCTTGATCAAAATTAATAATTTCGACCCAGCTTCCCCACAATGAATTTGAAATATCATTGTTGCTATTCTTCGACCATATAATGAAGCCACCATTTTTAGAAGCAATACCCACCATTTTTAAATAGCGCGGTTCAAATATTCTTAATTTGGTAACTCCCTCAGGTAGAAGGAATATAGGCAAAGGAAAAACAGGTAGATTGATTGTAGTTATTTTCATATATTTATTACTTCTATTATCTTATTAATATATACGTGCATGAACAAAAAATGATCACAATTATATAAAAAATCATCTAAGCCGCTGCTAAAACATCTATATAAGTAACCTATGAATCAAAGGTAAACTACATTTAGTCAGGCCACTATGCTTGAATCAAAGCCGATAGAAATTAATTGTTCATTCCTATCGTTATTGTTTGTTATACGTTAAAAAACAAGCAATCGATCACATAAAGATAAGTAACAGGCAAAAAAAAGCCCCATAGGCTGGGGCGTAAAAATATGCATATAAATAGGTTATGCATTAAAGGGTAAAACTATGTCTTAGTCAGAGTCACTATGTCATGTCGATAAAGATTAACTGTTATCGTCATGTTTTGTTATACGTTAATGGCCAGCACATAATCGATCACTTAAAAGTAAATAATAAGCAAAAAAAAGCCCCACAGGCTGGGGCATAAAAATATGCATATAAATAGGTTATGCATTAAAAGGTAAAACTATGTCTTAGTCAGAGTCACTATGTCGTGTCGATAAATATTAACTGTTATCGTCATATTTAGTTATACGTTATTGGCCAGATAATCGATCACTTAAAAGTAAATAATAAGCAAAAAAAAGCCCCATAAGCTGGGGCATAAAAATATGCATATAAATAGGTTATGCATTAAAAGGTAAAACTATGTCTTAGTCAGAGTTACTATGTCGTGTCGATAAAGATTAACTGTTATCGTCATGTTTTGTTGTACGTTAATGGCCAGATAATCGATCACTTAAAAGTAAAGAATAAGCAAAAAAAAGCCCCATAGGCTGGGGCGTAAAATCAACTAATTAGAAAATGTAATACGACCTATTAGTCAAGAATTACGGTATCGATACCAACAGATATTTTGGTGTTAGATAATATTGCATCTATTCCTGTAGCCTGAAGTCCTGCGACTAATGTAGTAAAACTGCTATTATTAATAGCAGCATCAACAATTGTTATTTTTTCTTTTTGTGTCTCTGTTGCTTTACCATCATTACAAGCTTGTAGAAAAAACATATTTATAATGGCTACTGTTAATACTTTAAAATATTTCACTTGGCTTCCATTATAAGCTTATTGAGTTAATTTCATTTCAAATCACGCATAAAAAAGACAAAGTTCACAATATTTTGATAAAATATTAAAACAATTTTGAATGATCTTATAAGATTAATACTACGTATTAATTTAGTTATTCTAATCATTGGATGTACCTATGAATTATCTTATTACCGGTGGAACTGGCCTCATTGGCCAAGCATTGATTAAATCTATAAATACGGACAAAAACACGATTACGGTGTTAACTCGAAATATTAAATCTGCGAGTTCAGTCATAAACAAAAAAGTCCGGTTTATTGATAAACTTTTACTTACCAACATAGAAAGCACTGATATTGTTATTAATTTAGCCGGCGAGCCTATTGCTGACAAGCGTTGGTCACAAGAGCAAAAAAATAGAATTTGTCAAAGCAGATGGGATATTACTGAAGAAATAGCACAGTTAATTTCTATCGCAGAAAAACCACCAAGTTTGCTTATTTCTGGCAGTGCAATTGGTATATATGGTCGACAAAACAGTCAAGCCATTGATGAAACCTTTAAAGATTTTCATCAAGAATTTACTCATGAAGTCTGTGCAAAGTGGGAAGAAAAAGCGTTACTTGCTTGTTCAGCAAATACTAGGGTTGCTCTATTACGTACCGGGATAGTATTAGATAAGAGTTCTGGTGCCTTAGCTAAAATGTTATTACCGTTCAAATTAGGTCTTGGCGGGAAGATAAGTAAGGGCGATCAAGTTATGTCTTGGGTGCACATTGACGATATGGTCTCTGCAATATTACATATAGTTGATAATGACAACTTGTCAGGACCAGTAAACATGACATCTCCTAATGCGGTAACCAATGAAGTATTTTCAAAGGCTTTATCAAAATCACTTCATCGTCCTAGCCTTTTCACTACGCCAGCCCCCCTACTTAAACTTATTTTTGGTGAAATGGCAGAGTTGTTGCTGTATGGACAGAATGTAGTACCACAAAAACTATTAAATAGCGGTTTCGTTTTTAAACATAATAAAATTGAAGCCGCTTTAACTGACCTACTACAATAACTTAATTAGACTGACAGCTTTGGTTTGTTGTTTCCTTATCAAAAAACAATGTTATTTCAGCAACCTGAACACCAAATTTAGACATAGCTGTTTTGTTAAAGACCTTATTTTCATCTAACTGATACATCCAATCATCCATAGCAACTTCCATTATGTCACCATCAAGGTTTAACGATAATGTATATTGAAACTGAAAAGCAAAACCTTGATGCTTGCCAATAGCCTCACCGACAACATCTTCTGCACCGCCAACATAACTTCCATCAGATAGTTTAGTCAATTGCCAATTACGATAGCTTATTTCACCGTCATCAAAGTAAAATTTTTCTGCAAGTACACCCTGATCTTCTTGCCAACTTCCTTCAATTTCGACACAAAAACGTCTTTTAACTTCGTTGGTATAATCTTGAACGATTCCCCAAGCAATAACCTTACCATCAAAGTAAGATTTTATATCAAATGGCTTAGCTACTGGTTTGTATTCCTCTAACTCTACCGAACAGCTAGAAATAAATAAGCTTGTGGTAATAAAAGCTAGAGTTCTTATATATTTATTCATCTTTGTTAATTCCTAATAATTCAAGCCTAAGCTTAGGTTCACTGGTATTTTTTGATAACCATATATCGAGAAAAAGTTGACTAAATTCTTGCTGTTCAATTTCACCAATAAGCTCGTTATTAAAATAAAAAGTACTCTTATTATTACTGACATATAAAGACAAACTATCGCCCTCTTTAATATCAGGCCATATTTTTTCAAGCATAGGTACATAGCTTTCAAAGTTTTTTCTTGGTACACCTAAATGCTGCCATTGCTCGACTGTTCGTTCAATTAAGTCTTTACTTGAAATGTCGGTCAAATAGTTAATCTGGTATAACAATTTTTCATCTGTTAACTCAATAGGATATTTTCCAGAAGTTGTCAGTAATTTACTTTTGTACAGGTCCCAAAAAAGCACAGAAAAAGTTGTTTGACCAACAGGTATATAAACCTGCTCTGTAAGAATATTATTTAATGTGTCTGGCTTGATATCATCAGTTGCTAACACTTGAACGGTAATAAATTGTTGTAACATGGTGATAACGATCAATCGAGCATAAAATTTAAGCATGATTTACCTCTTGGGTAATAATTTTTGATTTCAAATAAAAAAACAAAATAAACAATGTCCCCCATACCAACGCTAAAAGGGTATAAGTTGTAAGCATAGAATAACCAAAATCAACCGCTGATAATTTATAACCAGCAATATAACTTAATGGTGATATTAATCCTCCTATCACTAATTGAAGGACCTTAGAAGAAGCTAAAAATTGTAAGCTATGACAAATGGTGGCGGCAAAACTAGCCCACAACATCATCAGCCAAAAAGGAATATGAGCTTTTTCAATAAAAATGAAAATATTGAGCTGCTGTAATAATGAATCAACACCAATACCAATGACGCTGACCAACAAGATTAACAACAATTCTTTATAATTCTTAGATTGAAAAAACAAGTGGGCAAGTAGAAGCATAAAGGCGAATGGAATAAAATTATTACCCCAATAAACCAAGCCAAACCATGAAACATTAAAACCAATTAAATTAATCAACATATATTTATCAAATCAACTTTTTTTCTATATACGTATCAATAAGAGAATAAGATCTATCCACTTAGGTTTAGCACAACTTATATGGAATATTTGTTCTTGTATAAGCTAGCGGCACCACCATTGCTAAAATTAAACGGAAATACATTTTTGCTTTGATAGTATAAGTTTTATATCGCATAAGTAACATTGTGAAACCTATGATGATTACACTAGAGGTTATTAGCGTTGCAATGTTCTGTGCTAACAGTTTAGAGAGCGGCACCTACAAAAGCCAATAGGGTAAAAATGCCCGTTAGCAAAGTAAAAGTATCGCTATATACTTTATACCCAAAGATCATTCTGAGCGGTAAGCTCTCCTGGTGAATCTCCGGTATTAACGACACCACAAGGTTCTATAAGCATTATTTTACATTCATCTTTTGCATGAGGTTTATGTTCAACGCCTTTTGGCACAACATACATTTCACCCGCAAGAAGGTCCACTTTGCCATCCCTAAACTCAATACTCATAGCACCTTCTATAACAAGGAAAACTTCGTCGGTGTCTGGATGCGAGTGCCAAGTAAATTCATTTTGAATTTTAGCCAATTTAAATTGATAGTCATTCATTTGGGCAACCACTCTTGGTGACCATTGATCAGAAAAACGAGTGAACTTATTCAATAAATTTATCGGTGTTTTTAACATGAGATTCCTTAAAGGGAGAGTGATTTTTAATTTCCACTGAGCGATAGCGTAAAGCGCCCTTAATTTTCTAAAACGCTACACTGTAACTGTACCCGTTAAGTATTGCACCGCTTTACCTGAGATATAAACTTTATCTCCTTCTATGCGGCACATCAGTTTTCCTCCTCGCTTAGAAGCTTGGTAAGCGATGAGGTCGGGTTTGTTTAACTTTTTAGACCCTTGTATGAGAGTGTTAGTCTAAGTTTAGGTTTCCCACTGAACAATAGCGTAAAGCGCCCTTGCTCTTTTAAAACGCTAGATTCTAAAAACTACACTGTAATTGTACCCGTTAAATATTGTACCGCTTTACCAGAGATATAAACTTTATCTCCTTCTATTCGGCACATCAGTTTTCCTCCTCGCTTAGAAGCTTGGTAAGCTATGAGGTCGGTTTTGTTTAACTTTTTAGACCCTGATATGGGAGTGTTAATCTAAGTTTTCCACTGAACAATAACGCTACACTGTAACTGTACCCGTTAAGTATTGCACCGCTTTACCTGAGATATAAACTTTATCTCCTTCTATGCGGCACATCAGTTTTCCTCCTCGCTTAGAAGCTTGGTAAGCTATGAGGTCGGTTTTGTTTAACTTTTTAGACCAATAAGGCATTAATCCAGTATGAATAGAACCCGTTACTGGGTCTTCATCACCACCATTTGCAGGCCAAAAGTAACGAGAGACAAAATCAAACTCTGTTGATGTCGATGTCACCACTACATCATAAGGAGCAAGCTGCTTTAATTCGTCACTATTGGCTATAACAGCGAGCACATCACTTTCATTTTTGTAAATAACAAAATACGCTTGGTCATTTAATAAAACGTCGATGGGATTAATCGACAAACCATTTAATAGCGCCTCAGGAATTTCATTTACGACAGCAGGCTCTTTATTGGGAAAACACATCTGTATAAGGCCATCGGGGGTTTTTGTAACTGACAGATCGCCCACGGCCTTTGCGAAAAAGTTAATTTCTTTAATTGTGTTATCTTTAGCAAAAATAACGAATGAAGCAGCTAGCGTGGCATGCCCACAGAAATCAATTTCGGTTATCGGTGAAAACCACCGTATTTCATACGTTTGATTATTAATTTGTTTAACAAAGGCAGTTTCTGAAAGGTTATTTTCGATAGCAATAGACTGCATAAGCTCTGTAGTCAGCCAGTCTGAGGTTATAATGACAGCCGCGGGGTTGCCTTTAAACGTCTCATCAGTGAATGCATCTATAACATTTATCTGTAGTTCCATTAAAAATAATACTCCAGTGTGATCAATTTTTCAGTGTTTTTTTATCAATAATTGAGGCTTATTGAATAAAGCGATGGTTGCTGTTCTCGTTGGGTTCTCTCTGTTTACAACGTGCGCAGTATAGTACTGCGCACTTAATTTTATATGCTAAAAATTTTAGCGTTATGCGTTTTTATTACACATCTAAAAACTAACCGTATTGATATCAACTTCTTTTACCTTACCGTATTTTTTTGCTTTTTCAACAATGATGTCAGCCTTACCTATAATGACTAGCTGTAAGTTTTCTCTTGGAAAAACAGTTTTAACAATCTCATTTGCTTTGATGACATTTAGCGCATCAACATTTTTTTGAAAATCGTTAATAAAAGTATTATCAAGCTGTTGAACCCACATAGTAGCTAGTAAACCAGCCAGTTGACGGCTTGTTTCATATTTTGGAGGGAATTGCCCTTTAACATAAGCTTTAGCAGATTCTAAGGTATCTTTATCAATACCCTGCTCCCATAACCTGTCATAGGTTTTTAGCGCTAAATCGATGGCTTCAAAGGTTGTTTCATTTTTAGTGAAAGTAGATATAACAAACGTACCCGCGGTTGAGTAGCTATTGAATTGACTTCTCGCGCCATATGTTAAACCCGAATTAACACGTAATGCGTCATTTAACCACGAGGTAAATCTACCACCCAATATAGTATTGATCACTTTTATGGCAACCATATCAGGATGATTAGACGCTATCCCTTTACCACCTATGATAAAAGTACTTTCGTTAGCATCACTTTTATTAACAACCAATACGTTTGATTCTTCAGGAGCTTTAAAGCTCTTTAAATTAGGGGCACTTATATTTTTAGTTTGCCAGTCTGAAAATAAATCATTAATCTTTTTTTCCATACTTTTGCTATTAAAGTCGCCAACAACTATAAGTGCGCTATTATTTGCTGAGTAGAATGCCTGGTAAAAAGTTTTTATTTGTTTAAGAGAAAGCTTTTCGATAGTTGAAATATTGCCATCAACAGGGTTTCCTAATAAATGTTGTTGAAAATATAGCTGGTTAAATGCACCGCCGATAATTCGCCCGGGTTGCTCCCTACTTTGTTTTAGGTTTTCAAGGTAACGTTTTTTCTCTTTAATAAATTCTTCATTTTCAAAGCTTGGCGCTAATAAAATATCTCTAAATACTGGCAACAATCCATCAATATCTTTACTGGCAATAGATAAGCTTAACGTAGATGACTCCATACCAACGTTGTTGCTAAAGTTAGCCCCATGAAAATCAAATAAATCTTCAATTTCTTTTTTTGATAATTTATTACTACCAAAACCAAGCGCAGTACCCGTAAAGTTCGCTAAGCCATAATTGTCACCGTCATTAACTGCGCCAGCTTTAGTCACCACTCTAATATCGACTAAAGGGACTTCATGTTGTTCCATCAAATAAACGGTTAAGCCATTTTTCAATGTCAGCTTTTGATAATCGGGTAAAGTAAATTCAGCGAATACTGGATGACTTAATGTCAGGATAAAGCTGCAAATAAATAAAATGGAATGTTTCATCTATAAATCTCCTTCGCTGCTGTCTTCTTCAGCAGCTAAAATGCCAACCGTGCGGTTCGACTTTATTAAATAGGTACTTGCGACACGCTTAATGTCTTCGACTGACACTTTGTTCATGTCTGAAATTGCCGTAAACATTTTCGAATAATCATCGAAAAATAACGCATATGTCCCTAACGTATTTGCTTTGCCATTGATTGTGGAAAGCGTGCGATAAAAATCTACCTGAGCAATATTTTTGGTTTTGGTGAGCTCATGCTCAGTAACGCTATTAACAATAATATTATTAATTTCTGCCACCATCGCTTGCTCAAGCACACTCGCTTTTACCGTACTGGTAGCGGTAGCGAAAACATAGAATAGATTTGGATCAAATGAATCCGGCATATAAGTAGAAACGCTTGTTGCTATTTGTTTATCATCAACCAGACTTCTAGACAAACGAGAACTTTGGCCATCACCCAAAATAGAGGCAAGCATTTTCAATGGATAATAATCTGCATGGCGAGTTTCTGGTACGTGAAAAGCAAATAATACATTGGCAGAGGTTGAAGATTCCTTTTGCACGTATGTTCGACGCTCACCGAGTTGCTTAGGCTCAACGGTATGTACTTTTCTTGGGCTTGATTGTGCGCTGATCGGTGCAAAATGTTTATTTGCGAGTTTTTTTACTTGCGCTAAGGTGACATCACCACTAATAACCACAACAGCATTGTTCGGTGCATAATACGTTTTATGGTAGGCCTTGAGATCTTCAATCGACCAATTATCTATGTCTGACTGATGACCGATAACCCCCCAACTGTATGGATGTGCTCGAAAAGCGACGCCTTTTACTTCTTCATGCAGTTTACTGAAGTTTGAATTTTCTAACCGAGTTGACCGTTCAGAGGTCACTACGCCACGTTCACTTTCTACCATAGCTTCATCAATAGCGAGGTTTTCAATACGATCGGCTTCTAAACTGAAAATTGTTTCTATTGCACTAACCGGGAACCAATTAGTATAAGCGGTAATGTTTTCCGAAGTGTAAGCGTTATTAGCTCCGCCGGCAGCTTCCATTACACGGTCAAACTGTTTAGGGCCGTATTTTTTTGCACCATTAAACATCATGTGTTCAAAAAAATGTGAAAGCCCCGTTATGCCAGGATATTCATTTCTAGAGCCTACTTTCCAGAATAAATACATGTTGGCATTAGGGATAGAATGGTCTTCTAATACGATGATGGTCATACCGTTGTCTAAGGTAAAAGACTTAACATCTTCAAGCGTAGTTAAGGCACTTGCAGACAAGCTTACCAAAGCACAACAAAGTGCTAGGATTAATTTTTTCATGTTATTTTCACTATAAACTTTAATTGTCATTGATTGTATTGAGAAAAAATAAATGTGCAAGCAACAAAGACGCGTCAAACGAAATTTGTTAATAAAATGTTGATTTTTACATTGGTGATGACAGATTTATGTCATTTACTGATAAAATTAAGCATCAAAAAGATAACTGATATAGCGATTAATTTTAATGAAATATTCCCTTAAGAAAGTAAAAAACCGCTAATCTTTCAATGAGCGGTTTTTCTAGTTTGACGAGATAATGTAGGTACGGATTTAATTGCTCTGTATTTTACTGTAAGCAACACTTTTTATATTTTTTGCCACTACCACAAGGACATGGATCGTTGCGTCCAGCCATAGCTAATGAACTCACCGGTACGCTGTTCTCTAAAATTGTTTTTTCGTCATAAAGGATATTAGCTAATAAACCACCTTCAGCCATTAACGACTCAAATATATCATGGTCTTCACTTGGAAGTGTGTCGATTAGTTCATCTTCAGAGTCATCATCAATCCATGCCTTTAACGTATCAACGACACTAAACTCTGCCTGAATAATACCAGACTCTATCAGCTTAGGTGCATCTCCCCTGTGCCAGGCCTTTACCTCAGATTTTTTAAAGCGGTCTTCGTCAAATAAGTCTTTATCACATAATTCTACAAACTGATGTTTGAAATTATCAAGTTGATATTCAATACAAGAATCGGCTAATGCACTCATTAAAAAACTACTGATTGGATTAGGTAAAGCCAAAAAGGCTGCTAGCCAGCGAGTTACATGTTCACTTAATTCGGTCTTATCAATGACACCCACTTCGTATTGAGCAAACACCGCTTCAATAGCAGAAGCTTTGCAGTACATCGCTTGATGACCATCAACAATGTAATCAGACAATACTTGTGTATTACCATCTGCCACATTATAAAATAAGGTTGGCGTTAATTCAGTAAGAGCATCTCCAAAAACCCCTTCAAGGGGAGTTAAAAAGGAATCACTGCGCGAGAATAACTGCAGACATTTTGACAACGCGGGAACATATTTTAATTCTGCTAGTAATAAGGTGCCGAAAAATAAAATCGCCTGTTGCTCATCGGTAAGCGAAGTATCATCGGTAATAAATTGATCGATGAGTCGCTCTAAATCAGGATAAAACACTGACCAATTCATTTTAACTGCTTCTAGCGCTTCAACAGGTAGTTCGTTGCCATGTGCAGTAGCGATTACCAATAAAGCTTGTTCTAAATTCATGTAAGTTCCGCGTTAAATAATCAATAATGGGTGGCAAATGCCAAATGTTACATAATAAACACTTCCTATTGCCGTTACCAATGAAAGCACTAGATCTAATCAAATTTTCATTTAATATTTCAAATAGATCTAGTTTTGTTGCAACGAGCTATTATTTTTCGTCTAGTTGCTTACTGAGTTCACTTCGCCAATAGCCCTGTTGACCAAGCGCTTTCCAAGCCCATTTTATCCAACTTAAAAAAGCAAAACTCAGCCAAATAACCCAAACCAACATAATACCTTTATAAAAAATGGTTGAGATACTCACCACAGATACTTGGGGTAACAAACCACTCGATTTATCTGAAAACCATTGCAGGTGGTTACCGTATGAATAATTACCTTCAATACCCATACTAGGCGAACTCAACAGGCTGGCCGGAACTACAAGTAAAAGCGACACGATGGCGACAATTGATAACAGATATAATAAAACCTGCGATGCATTATATGAAAGTCGATTAATATTTTTTGGTCGATAAGTACTAGCAGTGATAGCAGCAAACCACAGCGCCATTAGCATCAACACTCCCCAATTACTTAAACTTAAGCCAAAGCCTAAGATTATCCAGCTCACTGTATTTAAGGGTGAAAAATTCACTCTTGAGACGAGTAAAGCTAATAAAATAAAAGCTAACAACTCCCCCCAATAAAGTACGGCTGGCCCCAGTAGAGGACCTTTAGCAGAAAGTATCCAGCGCTGACTACTCAAATTAATAATACTGGTAATATTACTTATTGGCGCATTTAAGTTTATTTTTGGCGCAGAGAACAACAATTCTTCTTCAACACTGGCACGCATCAGTATCTGGACATTATGTTTACCAGGCAGTACTGGAATTGCCAGTTTATCGTCTTCTAATTGAAGGTTAATCAGTTTGTTATCCGTTCTAATTTCTTTTAACTGATAACTTAACGGCAATTCAATAATATGCTCGCCACCACGTGTACTTCGATAATCAAAAGATAAACTTAACGTTGAAGTACGGGTGCCTTGCTCAATGGTGTAATTTACTGAATCTATGGCTAACACGTCACCTTTTACTGGAACAGGTCGGGTAATGGTGAGATCTAGGCTTTCTCCGGGATATGGATAGAAAGAGTAACGATAATAATCATTATTGTCTTGGTCTTCTAGAATTATTGGTAATCCAGAAAGATTTGCATGCCACGCAGGACTAACAATCACTCGCCATAGCTCAATTAACGGCTGTTCAGGCTTAGCGTGCAAACGAAGGTCTTGCTGTTGAGCAACGATAGAAGTCCAGGTAAAAAAGTTAACTCCAGCGGGTAAAGTAACTGCCACTTGATTATCTTCAACAATAACCTCTGCGCTGGTAATATTTTCACCTGCTATTAAAGGAACCTTAATATTTATTGAACCGGTATTCGGCGCTATACGTTCAACCTTAGTGCGTATCGTCCATAATTGGTCAACAGTCAGTTCTCTAGTCACTTTAACAAAGGGCTGTGTACTATAACGAGTTGAAATTTGCTGATTTTCATTTACCTTTTTATCGGTATTGGTTGCTAAAAAGGCCAAGGTATTGCCAGTTAACCGGTCAGCTTGACGACCAACAATTTGCCAAGCGGCTGAAGAGGATGTATTAACATGCTTAGGCTTATCTTTAAATTCAAGTTGGAATTCATCAACGGGAGCAACCTGCCCCCGCAAGGTGATGGTAGATAATCCTTGGGCAATAGGAATATATACCCAACCTTTATAGTTAACTAAGCTTTCAATTTTATTTTCAACTGAAGTCTCACCTAGTAATAATTTTTCTGGTCGCCAAAATTCAGACTTGGGTAAAGCTAACGCAGTAGCAGTATTAGCATGAACAGATAACACCAAGGTTAATTCTTTCTCATCAATGCTAACGTGTAATCTATTGATAGCAACACAATCAGGCACGCACGATGGCGCTTCTGTCAGCCTTACCTTAAGCTCATCTAAGAGTTTTTGACTGGGGAAGTCGGCGGCTTCAACATTAGGTATATAACTCGGCATTAAGAACAATAAAGCCAACAAACTCGCGACTGCCTGAGGTTTAATTTTAGTGTATGCCTCGCTAATGACTTCTTTTAATATTAAAAACAGCCAAATCAAAGTCAACAATATACCCAGTATCTTAATAAACCTATAGATGGTTTTTGATAAAACAATCACCTCGAACGTTTGATCTTTAGCAACAGGACTATTCCAATTAATTTGATAGCTATTCCACTGCCAACTTGGAATACCAGAGCCAGCTTGCATTAACGCATCAGATTGATAACGCTCCATCATTAATTCAGCCATTTTCACTTGACTACCTGACACTATGATTCTTTCAACAGGTGCACTCATTAGATCTGCTGAGGAGATAACATCACTGCGCTTTCTGCTCATCTGTGTTTCTTTGTTTTGTACAACTGCACGTTCTCTATAACTGTCTGCACTTGATTCGCGTGACTCCAGCTGAGGGTGTATCACGGTTCGTAATTGGGTTGCAGAAAATAATAATATCGCGCCAATAGCAACCGTTATACTAATCCCCCAATAAGCCTTAACTAAGACTTTCATGCGTTCAAAGGGTTGATGCTTTTTAATAACGATCGCTAAAAGTAAATTAAGAATGGCGATCACAGGCGCGTTTATTTCTTGATATATAAAAAGCAGCATCACCGCAGTGGCAATACCTGCGGTGACATTAATCAATCGACTCGCCATTAAAGAAGATAATAAAACAATAAAACTTGCCCAAATTGACCAACTTGACCACCAACTGTTTGACACGGTATCGGCTCCAAACACGGCAAACAATTTATTGCCTGGAGGCAAATTTAGCTTCAATGATACCCGCTCAAAATCGTTATTCCAACCGCTAACAGGTAGTTGTTTGGCTGAGTTGATAATACCTCTTGCTTCAATTTTTACCTGTGGATAACGATTTTCGATGCCCCTTTCATTGGGTTCTTTGGTAGTAATTAATACTGAGCCATCTTGGTCTTCTGCAGACTCTAATAAATAAGGAGATTTCATACTTAAACGCCAATCATTGATCATTGCGCCATTAATATCATCATTAAAGGTGTAAGTTGAATGATCAAATGAAAGCCATAAGGTGCGTTTCAAGTTAAGTTGATTTTCTAAATGTAAGGGCTTTCCTCTATGTTGAATATCATAACGCAGTGAATCGTCGTTATTAACTAAATAACTCGGTAGCTCATACCAAGCATTGGGCATATTTGCTTGACTACTATCAACCATTTTTGCACCTTCAACTTTACCCAGTCGCAAGTTTTCATGCCCTTCAAAAACCCAAATTTCTTCTTTTGGCCAATGATGAGATTGTTCAGGTTTTTGCCACGTTAATAAAGTAGCGGGTGCATAAGCTAGCACCTTTATTTCCCAACTGCCGGGTTTCAATTTAGCGTGCAAGATACCGTCACCATCTAAAAATGAGGAAACAGGTGATTCAATGCCAATCAGTTCAAACCCTTCAGGCAGTACCTTGCCGAGTTTTACTTCTCTCATTTGACCTGACACATTGATACTAATGAAGGTTTCAAGCTTTATATAAGCGCCGTCTGCAATTCGTCTTGCAACCGTTATATCAAGAGAGTCTTGTTGCTCTTGGCTCGTTTCAAACTTTTGTAACCATAGCTCATTATTTTCTATTTTAGGAAAGGCGATGACTTGGTTATTAATTGTCATTTTAACGAAGGCGTATTGTTCAGGGATAGCGATACTTTGCGGTATTTTTGACCATTCAAATTGGCCTGCTATAACATAAGTGCCTTTGACTAATTCAATAGATGGCTTACCTTTATAACTAAATACAGCAAAGTCTTTGTTATTAACCTTCACACCAAGTGGCCAGTTATTATCATTTCCGGGTAAAGGGATGATACTTTTCGTTAATACCTGCCATGATTGTTTAAACGTTGCTGAACTGTCTGTTACATTTACTGCCAGCGTACTTGGCCAAGCACAAATATGATTCTGCTTGTCAGCAAAGTTAGTGTTATTGATGAAAGGACAAGATAGGTTTTCGTGGCCTTTCAATACCCAAGACACCCATGGTGTTAAAGGTTCAGGGATAGTGTCTTTGGCAAAAAGTGAGCACGACATTAATAATAGTAGTAGGCAAGAAAAAACACTGTAGGTCAATTTTGTATTTTTCACTTATATCTCCTTGTGACGTTTTTGTTTTATTTTGCCCTTAAGCTTATGGATAAGGCAACTCTCTTTTTATTTTTAAGGTAATGCACTTCATGATATAACGTCACAATGTGGCCATCAAAGACCAGCGGTGCACATAGCGCCTTAAAACGCATTTTTTTCATATTGAAGGCAACAAGTGTCAGCCTATTGTTCAAGATGGCTTTTACATTCATGGTGTTTACCGGCCAGGGATATTCGGTGATTTATCTAATCACCAAATGCCATGAATTCCTCCTGATTTTCCAACTATCCTTATGATTGATATATTATTATCTTAGATGTTCAAGTCACTAATCCCATTAATTATATTGTTAAATATCTGGAAAAGCATCCTGAGACATCTGACATATTTGTTTGATCATAAAACAGCGCCGCTAGATTTTACAGACTCGATATCGTTATGCTGGCTAAGTGGTAAAACTAAAGTGAAACAAGTGCCAACATTTTCAGTGCTTTCTACCGACAAACTTCCTCCATGTTGTTGAATAATTTCATAACTGAGTGATAAGCCAAGACCGGTGCCTTCGCCTGCTTCTTTAGTAGTGAAAAATGGTTCAAAAATTTTAGTTATATGGCCTGTTGCAATACCTTTCCCATTATCATAAATTTTGAGTACACAATTATTATCAACAATAGCGCTACAGATGCGGATATTACCAAAATAATCATCACATTTGTTTGGTGAATTAGCTTTTATGGCTTGACCAGCATTAATTAATAAATTCATTATCACCTGATTAATTTTGGAGGGAAAACAAAATACTTCAGGATTATTTGTAAATACTAATTCAAAAAGGGTAACATCCTTATATTCGGTTTTGACCAATTCAACTGTGCTCTCTATGCATTGATTAATTGGGATGACTTCCATTTCGTCTTTATCTGAGCGAGAAAATGCACTTAATCCACTGACGATTTTTTTGATCCGCTGCGCACCTTCACCAATAATATCGAGATGTTCATGTAAAGAGATGAATTTGTGTTCAAACGCGGAAAGAACTTCCTCATCGGCATCGTCACCGGCTAAATCATATATAAATTGCTTAAAGCGTGTTAAGTCAACATCCATATTTTGACAGCTACCATAAACAAAATTGGTTGGGTTGTTAATTTCGTGGGAAATGCCTGCGCTGAGTGTGCCTAGAGAAGACATTCTCTCTTGAATTGCAATGGTTTTTTGCGCGTTTTTAAGCTCAGCGGTTCGTTCATTAACTGCTAGTTCTAGGTCAATGCTACGTTGTGTTAATATTTTTGTTTGTTGTTGAGTACGATAACGTATAAAGCTAAAAATTAGTAAACTAAAAATTAAGATAAAAATGGTTTTAGCCCATAAAGTCAAATACCAAGGTGGTAGGATAATAATTTTAATTTTTGCACCACCTTCATTCCAAAAGCCATGATTATTGCTACCTTTGACTTTAAATATATATTCGCCCGCGGGAATATTACTGTAATTAGCATGCCTGCGTTTTGCATTGGTCGTTATCCATTCGTTATCAAAGCCCTCAAGCATATATTTATATTTATTTTTTAATGGCGCGGTATAATCCAGAGAGGAAAAATCAAAAGCAAAGTTACTTTGTTGATAATTTAGCGTAATACTATTAGTAAAATTAATATTTTTAGTCAGTAAATTGTAATGTTTATTATCTTGTTTAAATGGCTGGATTTCGTCTTCATGCTCAATGTCAACTACTTTGTTATTTACGTAAAATCGAGTTAAGACTACTTCGGGAATACGGGTATTTAACTTAATGTCTTTTGGTGAAAAATATACAACACCTTCTGGGCCACAATAATATATATCACCATTTTTAGCTTGATCTGCACAGTTGATCCATTGTTTTACACTTGGTATACCATCTATAGAGCTGAAATTATAGAAACGTTCACGGTCAATATAAAATACTGAAATTCCAAATTCGGTATGTAACCACAAGCGGTTATTGTCATTTAAGTCTGCGTGAGAAGCGCTAATATTATTGTTATTCAATCCTTGTCTATGATCATAAATATCACCAATAAAGATCAACTCACCACTTTTAGTGGTAACTAAACTTCCCTTAAGCAGACCTGTTGTCAAGGTTGATAGCCAAATAGTACCATCCTGAGTTTCTGTGATAGAAGTAATTGATGTGACATATTTATTTTCACCATTTTTTAATCGTATTTTTATATTTTCAAAACTTAATTTTTGATCTTTATTTTGCTTGTTTCCTGTCTCAGTTAAATAAAATAAACGACCATCGCCGCTACCTATTAATAAATGATGTTTTGTTTCAACAATGGCGTTTATATATACTGAAAGTATTGTTTGAGCATTACTATCCAGTATAGGAACACGAAAAAAAGTGTCTTTAAGATCATCATATAAATTAATTCCCGCCTGATTACCTACCCATATACGCTGATCTGAATCTTCAATAATAACGCGATTACGCCAGTTGCTACTTAAACTATTTGGCTTTTCTTTATCATATTTATAATGAGTTTTATGTTGCTTATTAGCAGTCACTTTATAGACGCCATTATTATATAATCCTAGCCAAATACGCCCTTGTGAATCTTCTTTAAAGCCTACTACACCACCTTCATCTAAATAAAATATACTGTTTTTGTCCGGTTCGGCATTTTTATCTAAAAGTTGATAATTAATAAAGCAATGTGGTGCACAGCTATTTGAATTGACTAATATTGATTCGTTACTTTTGTTTTTACTCTTTTTATCTTTAAATTCCTTAGACAAACCGGTACCAATACCACTGAGCCATAAATTTTGTTGATTATCAAAATCTGCCGTAACCACTGCTTTACTTTGCAACATGTTTTTATTTTCAGTATTAATAGGGATGGTTTTGAACCATGTACTATTGGTATTAACTGTTTGAATAGTAAATGGAATAGATAGATACAAAATACCTTGTTGATTAATAAAAATGTTATAAATAAGATTTGTAGCTAAGCTTGTCAGATCTTCTGCGTTGTGTTGATACAAATAAAAAACTTGCTGCGTTGCACTGAATAAGCCTAATCCAGATTTAGTCGCAAACCAAATATCACCGTTATTATCTTGCTTAATGTCTTCGACATTACGAAGAGAATAATTAATAAACCTTGGCGTAATACTGTTATCATTTGCTAAATTCAATGATCCTTTTGACATATGAGTAATATTTAAACTAAACACCCCTTGATCACTAGTACCTATCCATAATGTTTGATCACTATCAGCCAATAAACTAACGACACTCATCGATTTTGAGTTATTTAAAGGTAATTTTAACTCTTTGAAAAGTGAATTTATTTTATTCAAAGCCACAGTAGAACTGTTTAGCTGTGAAATATTGACAAAATGTACCCCTAGATCACTACCAACCCAAAGATTTTGTTGTTTATCAATGACAAGACGGTTAACGACACTGTTAGTAAATGGTGCATTAGTAAAGGATAGTATTACAAAGTCATCTGTTGTTGCTTCAATACCTTCTTTTTTAGGAGTAATTTGAGTGAGTCCAACATCACTACCAACCCAAATATTATGAAATTTATCTTCGACAATAGTTTCTATAGCATTCCCCGAAAATTCATAAGCAACTTTATTATGATTAGCAGTAGGCAAGGAAAAGTGAATAAATTTTTCTGTGACGGGATCAAAACGTGATAGTCCAGCATGCTTATAACCTAACCAAATATTGCCCTGACTATCTAAAAATAAGGTGTTGATTGCATTACTTAATATTGAATTTTGTTTTTTATTCTGTATATAATGTTGCATCTCAATACCATCAAACTTATAAAACCCGCTATCTGATGCTATCCATAACATGCCCTGTTTATCTTCAATAAAATCCATTGCCACAATGTTTTCATCGATAAGAAGGTCTTGAAATTTCAATTGAGGCTTTAGATTTCCTCCATAAGCAATTGAATTACTGATAAATAAAAAGTAAAGCAAGACAAAAACAATAACGAATATGTTGAGGAAATAAGCCAATATTCTGCGTTGAATATTAGATGGTTTATAAATAGAAAAAATGTTCAAATATGGAGGTAATAGCATAACTAAACAAGGCTCACGGCTGATTTACATTACTTGATGGTTAAAGTGATATTACTGACTAAATTAATCGTGTTATTTTGAGTTAATATTTCATCTGGATCTAGCAGTTTTGTGATTTCATTCTCATTGATATTATTGTTTAGATGACTCAGTCCAACCCATGCATCTCTGCCATTATTTTTAGCTAAGTAAAGTGCTTTATCTGTAAGTTTCACTACCTGTTGCCAACTTAACGCATTTGGTTGTTCGGTAATATAAGGGTATTGAACATAACCTATTGAACAAGTTATAGAAAAGTTTGTGTATGAGTTAACAACAAATACATATTGCTTAATGGTTTTACGTAATCGCTCTGCTAGTATTTGTGCATCCGTTTGATTTATGTCTCTAACAACAATTAAAAATTCTTCTCCCCCCAAGCGTATAAATATGTCGGAACTACGAAATAAAGTTTCTAGTAAGGGTTTAATGCTTTTAAGAACTTCATCTCCATATTCGTGACCATATGTATCATTTACTGATTTAAAATTATCTAAATCGAGCATAAAAAAGGTGAGTTGTTCATTATGAGGCAAGGGGTTTGTGGTATCTTTTTGCCAATTTTGAAATGCTTTTAAAGACAGGCCGACCTTAGCATCAATATGTTTATCTAAATAGCGACGATTTTTCAATTGAGTTAACGGATCGGTTAAGCTAATGTCTTCTAGCTTTTTATAAGCTTGTTCAAGTTCGATATTTTTATCAGCAAGCTCTTTGGTTCTTTCTGCTACGATGTACTCAAGGGATAATAAATGCGTGTCATGCTTTTGTTGTAACTCAAAGTTTTCAAGTGCGCGTTCTATAGTCCATAGAAAATCGGCGCGTTCAAAGGGTTTAATAATAAATTTATAAATATTGGCTTTATTGATAGACCCGATGAAAGATTCGACATCGGTATAACCACTAACAATAATTCGCACAGATTTAGGAATTATTTTAGCTAACTGACTTAGCAATTCAACTCCACTCATGTGTGGCATGCGCTGATCACTGATCACCATACTGATGCTTTCGGGATTAGGATGTTTTTGAACAAGCTCAATCGCTTCAACCCCATTGCTAGCCTCTAAAACGATAAATTCATATTGAAGAATAGAAGTAATAACTTTGCGGTTTGCAACTTCGTCATCAACAACTAAAATGGCATGTTTTTTTATTGCTTGCTCTTGCGCTTGAATATTACGAAGCTTGTGAGTGCTAAATAATTGCAAAAAACTCTTCTTATTTATCTGACTTCATACGACAAAGAGTAAAGGGGGTGCGGCTCTTTAAACTGAGAAGCTATGAATATATTTGATAACTTAACATAGCAAATTTTATACTCGTTCCCTATAAATATTTGTAACCTTATTGATTTTAAATAGATAAAAGAACATAGGCCCCCAAAATAACAAAGAACGCAATCAAAGCCTAATCAACAAGCATAAAGTGATGGATATATCCTAACCATCTGGTTTTAAATTAATAAATTCTATTCTGGTAGGAGTTAGACGAGATAAAGACAGTTAAATTATTGTTAATGATTTTTTAGAATACACTAATTAAGCCACCCATAATAACTTTTTTAGCTTCAATATAAATCTACAGCGTGCCCGTTTCATGTTGACCTAATTAAAGGGGAAATGCTTGTGAGTGAGCTAATTTCGGGTTCGTAATGAGAATTTCAAATGGCATTCATTCACAGGTAAACCTGTGGTGCTCTATCGCTATACAATTTTCCCATAAAAAAACCGGCTGCTACCAAAATGGAAACAACCGGTCGGGAGAAGAGTCTACCTTTATCTTACATGTCCCAGAAACCGGCTTCCCCGGCGTCGTCCCATTCATTATTGTCCCAATGGCCATCCTCGTTCACGTCGTAATTAGACCACAAACCGAAGGAATACTCGCCTTCATCCAGTCGGTCGTCTTTGTTGAAGTCCCAACCATTGAACAGACCGTAGTCATGATCCGTCAAGCGAAACTCGGATTTCATCAGGTAGTAATCTCTATCCAAATCGAAGTCTGAATAAGTGCCAGCGTCTGAAAGGGTGCCATAAAACTCGTCTTTAGTGATCTTGCCATCGCCATTTTCGTCTGCGGTAGTGAAGTCCATCGCGAAGAGCGAAGTCGACATCAAGGTTGCCGCGATTGCGAGATATAGTTTATTACGCATAATTGTCTCCAGTTATTGATGATAGTTGCGTGGTAGCTCACTGAAATCATAACAGTGTACTGTTTGAACTCTAACGTGGTGACCAACTACAGTCTGTGCGATAACGTACTAAAAGCGCTAGACGTATTAAACGTTACCCAAATCTATTACGACGACCCGGGGCTATCGAACAGCGACGTGCTCAAGTGCTACGTGGGACTGCTCTGCAAAGCGAAGAGCAACTTCGAGGTGATTGATGCCTGTCGCAAACTAAAGAAGACACCTCACTCTGGTTCACAGGTGCAATGGCAAGAATGAGCATATTATTGACTTTTGACTCTATTCTAGAAAAGGCAACTAACGACCTAAAACGGTCGTAAGAGCATTCGAACTGAGCGAAAAATAATCATACGATTAATTAAACTTGACTGACGGCAATGAGCTTGCAGGAGACATCAAGTCACCATACCTGCCGTTAAAATTCTAACCTAAAACTATTTACCAGCTACTAAACCAAAACCAAAATCGTTATTTGAAATATTCTGAAACCATTGATTATAAATGGAAAAATCATAGGTAACCCTAAACGACGTTACACTCAAACAAAACACACGGTGTAAAATAATACATATAGAAAACCCCAGGATTTTCCAATTTGTGTGTTCGCTAGAGTACAGACTTCCAGATTAATTATGCGTATTGTTTTACCATTCAAAACATTAGAAGACTAAAGTCAACTGAGTCGAGTCGAATAAATTACACGTAGTAAGACCCATTTTGGAGAACACTGATGAAAACGTTTCAGTTAATTCGAACTACCTCTTTTTATCTGACCTTTCTAATCCTAAATGGTTGCAGCGCAATCAGTTCTCAACTAATCAGCAACAGTAATGGCACAAGTCCAGTTCTCCCAAAACTTCATCACAGTCTTATCTCGACTGTGGGTGTCACGAATGACTCAATCAGCAATGCGCTGAAGTCGCCACCTCCAGATTCAAATCAATAGCATGGTCATTGTGGCCATAATAAAAGGAGATGATGAATAAAATCTAATATCTTTGCATTGTGCAATTAGATTATAGAAAAATTAAGTTAATAAGGAATCAGATCATGAACAAAATTTTTTTAATAGCTTTCATTGGATGGGTGACATTTTTAGCTGGTAGTGTATTCGCAAAAGAGGTAATTCTCGATACAGGAGAAACATATCGCCAGGGAAACCTCACTGTCACCTGCGGCATAGCGTTAACAGAGCATGTCCCGCAGGCTCTAAAAGAATGCCAACACTGGGACGATTTTAATAAAAAGTGCCTGTTTGAAAAAAAGACTTATATATACAAAAATCTACAATGCGTTGAAGAATGTCAGTACTGGGAAAAGTTTGACAGCACCTGTCATTACCAAACAAAGTGTTCTTTCGACCCACGGCAGAACTGGTTTGTTCGAACCACATGCGATAATTTTGACGACTTCAACAATACCTGTGTGAGAACAAATGATATAAAAATAGTGCAATGATACAAAAAAGGCCTTGTTATCGGTAACGACCTCAATATTTTCTATCAACCTAAAAAATTAATCCAAGGGGAATGTTATTGAGCCTGGGGCATGAACACGCTGGGTAACTAATATTTAATGCTATGCTGGTTAACGTACCATGTAGTAATTGATGCTCCTAGGCCGCATTGTTGATTTTGAGGCAAAATGGATAATATTGGACTCAAACGGCAAAAATTGCTGAACAATTTAATAAACGCTGACCACGACCAATGAGAAAAATTGAAGTTCATTGGTTTTACCAAGGTTGCGGCAGTAATCAGCCTTATTGCTTGCAACCCGTCGCAGGTTATCAAGACGTTAGGCGTATAATCGCGGATCCTACCAAGCCAGAGAGAGCGGAGCTATGAGGGAACTAATGAGTGAATCAACTAATCGGAGGTCTACGTTGGCCAAGACTTTCAGGCATCCTGTGACGCGTTTATCTAAAAGAGGCCGGTGTTTAGCATGTTGGGCCGTGCTGGTGTTTGCGCATCTTCCCGCCATCGTTTTTGCCCAATCATCGTGCTCCGGAATTCAAGTAAAAATTCCGAACATTAAAAATAACACTGGAGTTGTAGCTTGTGCGCTTTTCGAATCTTCAGTAGGTTTCCCTACTGAATTTTTGCACTCTGCAACCAATATAATGATGATGAAAATTCGAGATACGCAGGCGCGTTGCAACTTTTTAGATATCCCTCCGGGAACGTATGCCTTGGTTGTCATTCATGATAAAAATATGGATGGTAAGCTTGGCACAAATTTGCTAGGGGTGCCGACAGAAGCCTACGGTTTTTCAAGTGGTGCAAAGGCCTCGATGAGCGCACCTTCGTTTGAAACCGCTAGCTTTACGTACGATGGGGAAAACCTTGATCTAACAATTAAATTGACTTATTGAGCGACCTTTCCGTGAATACCTAGGCATTGTTTCAATCAGGCAGGACCATTGATAATTTACTGTGCTTAACAAATTGTTGCACCAGACATTTGACCTGCAATCCATGTTTTCTGTCGAAAAAACAGGTTTCCTCTCAAATACCCTTGAACTCACGCGTTAGTAGCAATGCAAGTTTTGAGGCAGCTCGCAGTATGATAATAATGCTTGAAAATTCTAATCAAATTGTTGCTCATCAAATTCATATTATTTTTCAAAACTTTTATAAGGTTGAAACTCAGCTTATTTCTATTCTTGATTTTCCACAGGGATGTCTTCTAATATCTTCAAAATCGCGTGATTATTTCCTAATTTGGCTAGGTCAATGAGGTAGCTTTTTTCAAGTTCTTGCATTACTTGGCCTGCCAGTAATTCTTTGAGCCGTTGTTCTTCGTTATTGGCAATGGTAGTTTTTATGGCGGCAAAGCTAGTTATGCTTTGGTCGTTGTTGTTTTCCATTCGTCGCACTCCCTTTTTGTTGGTTAATTAAAACATTAGCTTACTTTTAATTCCCACCATAGGGGGATGACTTTTGGAATGCAAGTTTCTACAGGGTTTATTCCGCACATTGCGATAAAAGAGTTGAATCGCGTTGCAGGTAATTTTGACCGAACTCATGGATTAGGTCGGCATCAGGGATAGACAGTTGATACTCGTCGTTTGCTTCACCTCAGAGTAAAAAAGGATTTACTGAGAAATGAGAACATATACACTAAGGCAGCGGATCCTTCCGCTCTTCCATTACTTCCTTAGCATCCGTAAATCCGTTCGAGCCCGCGCTAAAAAATCATTCTCCAGTGTTGGCTTCCAATATAAGTGTTTTAACAGTATGCCCTAAGACGCTGTAATTCAGAACTTTTACCATACCACTCTATTGCTCCTGTCCAATAGAGTGGCTGCCTGGTTAGAGCGGCTGTCTGGTGGGACGGATGATAATCTCGTTGACATCAACATCTGCCGGCTGCTCGATTGCATAAGCAATTGCACGCGCAATCGCATCAGAGTCAATTGCCATCTCGTACATTTCATCAACACCCTTAGCAGTATCGGGGTCGCTGATTTTACTGGTCAGTTCGGTCGCCACAGCTCCAGGCGAAATATTGGTGGAGCGGATTTCCCCTTCGCCTTCCTGACGAATGCCTTCTGATAACGCCTTAACGGCAAACTTGGTTGCGGAATAAACGGCGGACGCGGGAAAGACCTTATGCCCAGCTACCGACGACAGATTGATGATGTGGCCGACATGCTGCTCGCGCATGGTCGGCAGCACAGCGGCAATACCATAGAGCACGCCTTTGATATTGACATCAACCATCTTCTCCCACTCGTCGACCTTGAGCTCATCGAGGGGCGACAGCGGCATCAGGCCAGCGTTGTTGACCAGCACGTCGATGCGGCCATACGCTTCCTTCGCTGCCTTGGCCAGCGACTCAACCTGAGCGCGTTCAGTGACGTCGGTAACCTGATAAATAGCGTCACCACCCTGCTCCTTGATCGTATCACGCAACTCCACAAGGCGTTCCTCACGGCGGGCAGCAAGCACCAGCTTGGCGCCACCTTTTGCCAAGCGTTGCGCTGTGGCTTTACCGAGACCACTGCTGGCACCGGTAATGATGACGACTTTGCCATTGATTTCTGACATTGGTTTTCTCCTGTTGAAATGAATTATTAAATATTACAAGTTATAGGTTCCAAGCTTGATGTTACGCCGTGACAGTCATGCGGACCGCATATTCTGCGCCATACCGTCGTAACAGCCTGTAGTGGCGGCCTCCACCAGCACATGGGCCACATCTGCTCGGGACGCCTTTGCTGATTTATCGACGTCCTCGCCCAAGATCACATCAGTGCCGCGACCCTTGTTGGTCAGTGCTACGGGGCGCAGGATCGAGTAGGTCACTCCGGAAGCCTTAAGGTATTCGTCCGCTTCGTGCTTGGCATTCAGGTAAGGGGCCAGATCACCGGTTGGGTTGGACAGATCTGCGCCGATCGAACTGAGCATCACGAAACGTTTCACGCCTGATTCCAGCGCCAGATCAATCAGTCGTTTGGCGCCGTCCCGATCCACTTTTTTGGTCATTTCAGGGCCGGTGGTTCCGCCGGAGCCTGCAGCAAAGATCACCGCGTCCATGCCGTCGCACAGGCCGGTTTTCAGTTCTGTAAGATCACTATGGCGAACATCTACCCCCAAGGGCAACGAACTGGTATCCGAACTTTCGCGAACCAGCGCTGTTGGTTTATGGCCCTGTTCTATCAGGTACTGGGCCAGAAACTGGCCCGTTTTTCCGGTGGCACCGGCGACAAGAATGTTCATACTCATAGAAAAATCCTTAATGTTAAATTAAATGTTCGAAATTAGGTAGTTAAAGCCAGGTTATGGCAGGAAAATCGACTTTACGTTGACCAATTTTTTTTATTCCAAAGCCACCGTGTGGACGTTTCTCGTCCTTTGAAAAGATCCCACCGACCAGTCAATAGCTTTTTCATTAGCAAGCCGATCCGTCGCTTGTATTTCGGTAATTATGTCGTAGGTATGGGTTTCTTTTTCGGTCGCAGGATTAATGGTGGTGATTGTCGACATGGTTGCTCCTTCCGGGTCTGATAGGCAAACGCCGTTGGCGTTAGCTCAAGTGTATTATCAGTCCGTTGGAGTGAGTTGTCTGTTCGCTTACCAACACTACCGCGAGCAAACATCAACGAGCCGATGTTAGTGGCGAATAAATGACCCAAAGAAAAAAGTACAAAAGAATAAACCACATACCTGATCTATTTAACATGATCTGATTTTGTTGGGTTCAGGGTCATTGGATCAACTGTTGAAGCAGGTTAATGGATGAGAAGGTTAGGATTTGATAGTGTTAGGTATCAATTTTATCCAGTAAATCGACAAAAAGCGCTAGACAGGCACGTTGACTTCCACTCTTTGTGATAAAAATGCGGGATCAGTGAACAAAGAAAGGCAACCAGTTTCTAATGATAGCAATCACCGCATATCACACGCTTAAAATCATACTCGAGACGACCACAGCACAAAAAATCATCAAAATCTCGCTCAACGTACTTTGGTATGCGCTTATATTTAAATCTCAGAGAAAAACCTGAACGTCGGCTATCTCAGTGTTACCGACCTACAAGCCTTCTGCAGCAAACATGTACTACAAGCAGAAAGCCAATGGCCAACTGTTTTTATAGAGTTCAATGAGCGTTCAGCCAGCCTTATAAATGATTTGGGCAGTGTAAATAAATTAGTCAGATGCGACAAAGCGGACGTTTAGTTAATGAAAGTTTGCTCTGATCCCAGAGGTTACTTTTCATTTTCAGACGATGATGACTTTTTTGAGTCTGCTGATTTATCTTCTGAATTTTTTTTCGACAACATGGTATTGAGCTTTTCACCACCTTTGGCGCCAAAATCCAATGTTCTGATAGGAAATGGAATTAAGATATCAGCTTTTGCCAGCGCTTTATTGATTTCTACAACCGCCGTATGGCGAGCTTTCATAAAGCCAGTGTCGCCTGGATAGTCAATCCAGAACCAGACAACTAAATTTATACTGCTGTCTGCAAACTCCTTGGCAAACACGGCAGTTTCTTCTTTTTTTATAACAAAATCACAGACATTTATCGCTTCTTCAATAACTCCAGCTGCCTTTTCTGGGTCGTCTGCGTAAGAAATACCAACGGGTACTTCGATTCGCCTGCTGCCTGTGGTCGTATAATTTGTTAGTACGTTTCGAAACAAGATTTTATTTGGAATAACTTCTATCTGGCCAAAAAACGTTTCTACTAATGTGTTACGTAAATTAATTGTTTTTACTATGCCAAGCACATTTTCTGCTTCAACCACATCGCCAATTTGAAATGGCTTACGAATACCCATCGCAATACCGGCAATAAGATTCTCTGCCATATCTTGAAAAGCAAAACCAAGTGCTAAGCCAATGATACCAGCGCCAGCTAAGAGTGATGTTACTGTGCCGGTTAACCCCAAAAATTCTAGGGCGATAAATAGCCCTGTGAACAGCACAAGCATCTTCATAATAGACGTAAGTAGATCAGCAATTTGTTCAGATTCTAGGGTTTTATGAAGCACTTTTCGAACGGCTCTGCCAACATATTTAGCCAGTAAGCCAAAAAATATGACTAAGAGAATGGCGACTATAAAATTGGGTAAGTGTTTAATGCCAGCTTCCAGCCAGCCTTGTAATTTTTCGTCAATTAACTGCCAGAATTTATCTAATACAGAGAGATCCATTAATATTATTCCCGTTATTTTTTATCATTATCCTTTAATGTAGATTCAGCCAGTGTATTAGCTTATCTAGTGTCGAATATAGGTAAAATAAAACGTCATTTTTCATAAAATGAAAATACATGTTGCCTCATGTTTTCCATACTGACATCTCTTTTATATCCAAGTCGGCGAACTGTCGTCTATTACTCAAAACTTCTCAGAATATGCTAAGGCAACAGATTTTTCTTGCTCTCAGTGTTTGGGGGCTTATAACCCCTTATCAACTTTTAGATTATGAACAAAATTTTTGGATGGATTTATTGCTCGAAATAAGTACATATGTCTCAGTTATCCATTTTTGGCCTAAGAATATGATTTTTCAAATGCTAGAAAGTAAGAAAGCAGAAATCCATCATAGAGAGGTAATAATGTTATTTATCATTGCGACTATAATGAGTTTGCAAATTTTTCTCATCTTCAAAACTAAAAGGCACTGAGGGATCGAACGTTGGTGCATCTTTCACTTGCTGCTGCGTCATATCAACATAAATTTTAGAGGTAGGCCAACTCACCTCTTTAATCCATTTAGGCGCAATTAAAACCAGATGACCCAACCACCAATTACTGGTGTTAATAATCAAATAACGAATAGCCCAAGTGTCGATATCTATCAACATACCTTGCAAGTGACCCAATTCACCGTCTATTGCATCAAGGTGATAACCCACTACGGCATGACTGCTGCGTAGATGATGATCATTATCCCGTGATAGTGCAGCCTTGATGTCTGCGGATATCTCTGGGTTATCTAAGTTATCTGGCTTTGGCGCGACACTATAATAACCAAGTGCCATCATGTTAGGACTAGATTCACTTCCCCAAATACCTGTGTTACCCCAGTAATGTTCGTAACCATAATATTCCATATGATCGACCTCATGCTGCCTAGAGACCGGTTTTTCGCTTTCTATATCAGGGCTGTTTTTTACCTGTTCTCTTGAGATTGTGACAGTAAGCGTTTTATCTTTCTGATTAAACTCTTTGATTGATATGGGTGAAAGCAATATTTTTTTGCTTGATAACCAAGACCCCGTTTCCACCACCAAATATCGGATCACCCAATGCTTATCATCAAAATAAAGATCTTTGGTCAATCCAATATCGCCATCAGAGGCCTGAATGGCGATATTTTTTAAATCATTAATTGTATGTAACATGATGTATTTGCTCCAGATTAAAGGTTGAAAACAATAAATAATTGCTTTATTAATAGAGTCAACATTTCTCAGTTTGCATCAAATATCCTATTCAATCTGTTCGGTGTCGCACCGAACGAGGGTGAATATTAGCTTAATCTGGATCCATCTATAAATTTTATGATGAACGACCATTTTCACCTTCAAACAAAGCCTTTTATTTATTATTTTTAAGGAGTTAATGATGACCTCTTCAACTAAAAACACACACTCGATAATTAATCGACGTCAATTTGTCCGCGGTTTAGCATTAACTTCAGTAGCGGCTGCCGTTGCATCAAACATTCCATCAACCTTTGCCAGCAATGAGTTTATCTCGCAAGGCTCGACTAAGTTCAATCCAAAACAACCCATGTTAACGGGAACTGAGTTTGATTTAACCATTTCCGAAACGACCGTTAATATTACCGGCACTCCCGCTTTAGCAACATTGGTTAACGGCTCTTTACCTGCACCAACACTTGTTTGGCATGAAGGTGATGAAATCACACTCCGCGTGACTAACAAATTAATGGTAGATTCCTCTATTCATTGGCATGGGATTATTTTGCCAACGAATATGGATGGTGTACCTGGCTTAAGTTATGACGGCATTAAGCCCGGTGAAACTTATGTCTATCAATTCACCGTAAAACAAAATGGTACCTATTGGTATCACAGTCACTCCGCGTATCAAGAGCAAACAGGTGTCATCGGTGCAATTGTTATTTTACCAAAAAAACAAGAACCTGTTCACTCCGACCATGACTATGTGATTCAACTCTCTGACTGGTCAGATACCCCTCCTGAAACCATTTATGCAAACCTTAAAAAGATGGGTGATTACTATAATTTCCACCAAAGAACGGTCGGCGATTTTTGGAGTGAATTAAAACAAAAAGGATTTTCTCAAGCCTGGAAAGATCGTTCAATGTGGAACAACATGAAAATGTCCGATCGAGACTTGTCAGATGTAACTGGCGCAACCTACACCTATTTAATGAATGGGCTCTCCCCTAATGCACATTGGCGTACCGTGGTGGAATCTGGCAAGAAAGTAAGATTGCGTTTTATTAATAGCTCTTCTATGACGTTCTTTGATGTACAGATCCCTGGTTTAAAAATGACCGTTGTGGCTGCTGATGGAAACTTAATCTAACCGGTAGAGGTTGATGAATTCCGCATTGGTGTAGCAGAAACCTATGATGTCATTGTGGAACCTGATACAGATAAACAAGCTTATGCGATTTTTGCTCAAGCCATTGACCGTTCCGGTTATGCGATAGGCTCCATCACCTCTAATGCTTCAAAATTGGCGTCTGTCCCAGCAATGGATCCATTACCTATTTTAAGCATGACAGACATGGGTATGGAAATGGACGGCATGGATCAGAGTGGTCAGGATATGCTTACTGGCATGCAAATGAATGGTAAGAATCAGAACGATAATGACATGTCTGGTGGCATGCAAATGGGCCAGGATGTCAGCAATGCTTATTATTCAAAAAATGCACAGACTATGTCTAACATGAATGTTAATTTAGATGACGAGCAAATTCCAATGGATATGAATCCAAAACTACCTCTCATTGATGTGCCTGAAAAAGAAGGCCCACAAATAGCGATGCGTGCCACTGGCGCAAAATATCGGCTAGATGATCCAGGCGTTGGCTTACGAAATAATGGCCGCAAGGTCTTAACCTATGCCGATTTAAAAAACCTTTATCCGACACGCCATGAACCTAAACCCACTAAACAACTGCTATTGCACTTAACGGGCAATATGGAGCGTTATATGTGGTCAATTAACGGCATCCCCTATGGTGAAGCACAACCATTAAAGTTTAACTTCGGTGAGCGCATTCGCGTTACGTTTATTAATGACACCATGATGAATCACCCTATGCACTTACACGGTGTATGGAGTGATTTAGAAACGGGAGATGAAAATCATATTCCTAGAAAACATACAATCGTTGTACAACCAGGTTCCAAAATCAGTTATCGAGTGACTATGAACGCTCGTGGTGATTGGGCATACCACTGCCACATGCTCTATCACATGATGGGTATGTTTAGACGTGTACAAATCCGATAGTCAAATTCAGTATTCTAGGAGAAATATAATGAAAAAATTATTCAGAGTAATATTACGCACCATATTTATCTCGTCCATACTAATGACATCACAAGTGCATGCAGGTGGAGAAAGAGACCCTTTATTAACGTACTTTCTAATGGATACGCTTGAAATTAGCGACCAAACTGGCAACCCTACTTCTTGGGGTGTCACGTCTTGGATAGGTAAGGATTGGCACAAACTCTACCTTAAATCCGAAGGGGAAACACTTCATGGACAAACCGAATCTGAGAACCAGCTACTCTACAGCCATCCCATTGAAAAATATTGGGATCTTCAAATGGGGGTTGGTTATGACACGACTCCTGAAAAAAACCAAAACTGGGCCGTAATCGGTTTACAAGGCCTTGCCCCTTATTTCTTTGAAACTAATGCAGCAGTGGTGTTCAACGACAAAAATATTGGTTTTAGATTCGAAACGGAATACGAGGCTTTATTTACTCAAAAACTGATATTAACGCCCAGCCTAAAACTCAGTGCCTATTCTTCCGATGATGCATCTATGGGAATTGGATCTGGATTATCATCTGCTGAACTAGGGTTGCGTTTACGCTATGAATTTTCTAGAAAATTTGCGCCCTACATCGGGCTTAAGTTTAATCAAGCCTTTGGTAAAACAGCCGACTACCTAATCGCCGAAGGCGGTAAGAAATCCGACACCAGCCTTATCGCAGGTTTAAGATTCTGGTTTTAATTCAAGGTATTATTTCAATAATACCGTCAGGCTTATTTACAAATAAGCCTGAGACTTTGCAAATAGGCAGAACACTATAAGAGTATTACTCGCGGCTCAATAACTGCGGCTCACGCTCATTTGACACTCACGCAAACAGTAGGCCAAATGGTTTTTTCAAAACCGACTTTTCACCTTAATGACTTTAGAGTATAGGTAAAAGAAAAACGTCATTTTTTATAAAGTGACGATACATATTAAATCCGCCAGGATAAAAGTATCGAATTATCATCTCATCTTAAAAAATCAAACGAATAAGGATAAGAAATGAATAGTAATACAGATATTAACAACCGTCCCGATTACGATCATGTCATCCAAGATATCGCAGATTATGTCATGAATTTTGAAGTCACTAGCGAAGAAGCGCTCGATACCGCGCGCAACTGTTTAATGGACACCCTCGGTTGCGGATTGCTAGCGCTGCGCTTTCCTGAATGTACAAAACACCTTGGTCCTATCGTACAAGGCACCCTTGTGCCTAACGGCGCGCGAGTGCCAGGAACATCGTTGTCGCTCGACCCGATTAAAGCCGCTTGGGACATAGGTTGTATTATCCGCTGGCTCGATTATAACGACACTTGGCTGGCCGCTGAATGGGGACATCCATCGGATAATTTAGGCGGTATTTTGGCAGTGGCTGATCATTTATCTCAGGTCAGACTATCGAAGGGCGAACAGCCTTTTACCATGCGAGAAGTGCTTGAAGCCATGATCATGGCGCATGAAATTCAAGGTGTAATAGCGCTAGAAAATTCTTTTAATCGCGTTGGTTTGTGCCATGTATTGTTAGTTCGAGTCGCCTCAACGGCAGTTATCACAAAAATGATGGGCGGCAATAGAGAACAAATCATGGCGGCGGTCTCGCAAGCTTGGGTCGATGGCTCTGCGCTGCGCACCTATCGTCACGCACCCAATGCGGGTTCTCGTAAATCTTGGGCCGCGGGCGACGCGACCTCAAGAGCTGTGCGTTTGGCCGACATGTCGATGCGCGGTGAAATGGGTATTCCAAGCGTATTAACCGCTCCGCAGTGGGGCTTTTACGACGTCTCTTTTTCGAAGACGAATAAAGACCAAGCACTTAAACCAGAGGCTGAACGTCAGTTTTCGTTTTCTCAAGAGTATGGTTCTTACGTGATGGAAAACATTTTGTTTAAGATTTCTTTCCCCGCAGAGTTCCATGCGCAAACTGCCGCGGAAGCTTCGGTTATCCTGCATCCTGAGGTGAGAAATCGCTTAGCGGATATTAAGAAAATCGTCATTCGAACCCACGAATCGGCCATTCGCATTATTTCTAAAACAGGTGCACTTGCTAATGCTGCAGATCGTGACCACTGTTTGCAGTATATGGTTGCGGTGCCGCTGGCGTTTGGAGGGCTAACCGCCGAACATTACGAAGACGACTTTCACAAGGCACATCCCATCATTGATGAACTGCGCGATAAAATGGAGGTTGTCGAAGATAAACGCTTTACCGCAGAGTATTTAGAAGCAGATAAACGCGCTATCGCTAACGCCATTCAAATTTTTTTCAACGATGGCAGCAGCACAGAAGAAGTGCTAGTGGAATACCCTGTGGGACATCGTCGCCGGCGCCAAGAAGGGATCCCGCTATTGGAGCAAAAGTTCAAAGCGAACTTAGCGACGCGGTTTCCGAACCATCAATGCAAAACTATTTTCACGCTGTGTAAAGATCAAGCCGCGCTTGAGTCCAAAGCAGTAAACCGCTTTATGGACTTGTTTGTTATTGCTTCAGTTTAAGCCCTAGCTGATCCAAACCGCAGCATTACAGCAGATAAATTTATATTGCTAATCGTAAGCGATAACTTTAAAACGAAAAATTAACAAGGCGTAACTAACGGGTTCTAACATGACTGTTCAAAATGAACACAGTATAGCGAATTTTGTAATCTTGAAAACTGCCATAGTAAATGGTTAAGAGGAGTTGATAAAAGAATTATTATCAAAAATACCGGTGCAAGAACTTGAAAAAAGCTATTTGCTCGACTTAGCCAAACTTAATGATAATCGCGTTATCATTAAGTTAATCAAGAATATTCCCAAACAGAAATAGTTATGCAAAGTGACTACTAAACGGAATAGCTTTGTTAAATATTTGCAGTCATAGGAGCGCAACGTTATTGGTCTTGTAGTAATCAAGCGGGACCAGACGTAGCTGATGTGGTTTATAGGTAAAATAAAATGTCGTTTTATAAAGTAACGATACATATTCCCTCATATTTACATCTCTTTTATATCCTTGAGGGGGTGGAAATCGGCGATTTTTCATCTATTACTCAACTGTTTTCACATAATTTAGAATTTAAAACAAGCGCCTCAAAACCGCTCTTTAATATTACCCCATCGATCACTAAGTGCGCCGCTGATTCTGTTTTTTATTATTCATTTTTAACCTCGTATAAGTGCGTGTGTATAGGTAGAATAAAACGGTGTATAGTAGAAGTGCTAGGAGGAATCCGATTAAATATTATTGACTAGGATTGACAATAAAATGTGCTTTCTATCCGTTTTGTTCAATTTTCAGTATTCACGTTTTACCTGCCTATTCGTTAAGCTATTAAAGGAACATTCATATGAAACTGTTGACGCCACTCCTATCATTTCTTCTCATACTGGCTGGTTGCAGTTCACCAGCAAATCAGTCTCAGAACCGTTCCGTTGAAGAAATTGCGACTATTGAAAATATCTATCCCGAGGCAGATGCCGCCTTAGGGGAAAAACTATATCCACATGAGGCACTTTTAGCCGACGAAACAGCTGACCTCATTGAAGGTATTATCCGCCATCGATATACCAATGGAGAAGCCAGGCGTGATGTTCACCCCAAAGCTCATGGCTGTTTAAACGCAGAGTTTGACGTGCTAGACGATTTACCTAAATCATTAAGCCAAGGTGTATTCCAAGCAGGTAAATCCTATTCCGCGTGGGTGCGTTTTTCTAATGGAAATCCTGATCCTGATCGCCCGGACATTAAAGGGGACGCAAGGGGGATGGCAATAAAGCTGCTTTCTTCGCCAGCCGAGGCTGGCTGGCACATAGCAGATAAAAGCACAGTGCAGGATTTTATCTTAATTAATCACCCTGTCTTTCCGGTTAAAGAACCTGAAACCTATGTGGCCGTACATCGAAATTTATCGTCTGACGGATTTTGGGATAAATTGGCAATACCCTTTAATTTGGGACTTCAAGGTTCACTTATTGGCCTCGAGTTGACTAGCAAAAAAATTGCCAACCCTTTACATACACGGTATTGGTCTGAAGTTCCCTACCAGCTTGGGATGGGACAGCAGCGGAAAGCCGTGAAATACTCAGTTCGCCCATGTACAGCCACGACAAATGAAGCTCCCGAGGAAGCCGGTGCAGATTATCTTCGCGAGGCGATGAAGACGAGCCTTGACCAAAATCCAAGCTGCATGGAGTTTCTGGTTCAACTTCGAGAAAACGACGAAATGAGTGTCGAAAATTCCATGATCGAATGGCAAGAAGTGCAGGCACCTTTTACTGTTGTAGCGCGTATCCACTTTCCTAAACAGACCTTCGATACAGATGCACAAAATACATTTTGCGAGAACCTAGCTTTCAATCCTTGGAACAGTTTATCCGAGCATAAGCCTTTGGGCGCCATGAACAGAATGCGAAAAGTTATCTATGAGCGAACAAGAAAAGTTCGACGGGAAATGAATTCAGTGGTTACCGTTGAATAGATTTTGGGGGCGAAGATCAGGTCAAGCAATGGGAGAAGGTTCACAGTTGATCCCTGGTTTCATTCAATGATGCTGACATAACGTCGTATCACGGGATCTGGCGGTTCGGCTTTACCAATAACTGCCAGATATCCAAAAGATTAACTAGTTGCCTTGGAGAAATAAATTTAATCTAAGTCTTTTTAAACTCGACTGAATTTTTACGAAAAAAGTGAACTGAATACTCTTACTCATCGCATTAGCCAGCATGCGACTGGTTTTATTGAACACGAGGGCTTATTCGTGAGGGATGATGACAATGGTTACCTGGCTTTGGATCGTCTTCCAGCCGATCAATAGCCAATCCCATACCCATATCGTTCATCATATTTCTGTTCTCTCCAGTTGACATTCCGTGAGACCACGCAAGCGGGACCCGTCTGCGTGCTCCGAGTTGCTATCGCACAGGCACATGCCTATGTTTGTGTGGAAATTTAGTCCGGCTTATTACAAGGTAGTCCGGTAGCCTGCAAATCGTCAAAGCCTGCTTCCGATGCAAGAGCTGCAATGTAGCCCATTTGTCGTAACGTTGCTGCGGCTAGCGCGGCACGTCCACCGCTGGCACAATAGGTGACTATAGGCCGTTGGTGATCGCTTTCTTCGTCGGAAATTTTCATTTCCAATACACCACGAGGTATAGCGACGGCACCTTCCAGATGGCCTTCCTGCCACTCATTGGGTTCACGAACATCGAGCACTAGCGCACCGCTGCCACGCAGAGCCCTTACCTTTTCAAGGTCGACGGTGTCAACCACTTTTTTGGCTTCATCGATCATTTGTTGTGCAGTTAAAAACGTAAGCATAAAAATTTCTCCTGATTGTAGTGTGAATGAATGTTCAAACTGTTAGTTCGCTATGCATCTGCAGCTAAACCGCAGCCAAGGTTCGCCGGAACGGCCACATCCATCATCTTAGGATCAGGCAGATCCAGGTTGTTCATAATGTCGATATATTCCGCACGGCTCTTGCCGGCTAATCGCGGGTTATGAGCCTTTTCCTCAGCAACGCTGCTGCGGGTCCAGCCCTTATAATCGTGCGCCGGGTATACCAGCGTTGAATCCGGTAACGTAAATATTTTTTTAGTAATAGAATCATAGCTTTGACCAGCGTCACCACCTTGAAAGTCGGTTCGGCCACTGCTACGAATCAGCAGCACGTCGCCGGTGAATATTGCTGGACGCTCGCTGTGAAGCAAAAAGCTATAAGACTCATCGGTATGGCCAGGTGTGTACAACGCTTCTAGATCAATACCATCCAACCGGATGTGCTCGCCCTCCCGAATGGTTTCAGACATACAGTCCGCTTCTGTCTGTTCGCCCATTACAGTGATGCAACCGGTCTTTTCTCGCAACTTTCCAAGACCGGTGATGTGATCCGCATGGGTATGAGTATCGATGGCTCGCACTAATCGAACATCGAGTTGTTCGACTAGTTTCAGGTACATATCCACCTTATCTATTACCGGGTCGATTAGTAACGCTTCGTGGCCACTATCGCTAGCCAACAGATAGCTATAAGTGCTGGATTCAGAATCAAAAAATTGGCGAAATAACATGTTTATCTCCCATTCATATTTAGTGTGTAAATAACAGTACTAAACGCGATATCGAAAGGTATTTGTAATTGCACACTGAATCCATACATGGGTAACTCCTATATATTGGCTGAACCAATATCAATAATAAAAAGCAGCCTTATTGGTAAAGGCAAAGTAAAGGTTACCTTATCGTTGTATTTATAATTACTCTGTACGTTAACGTACTTAATAAAAGATTTTTGGCGCCTATGTAGTCGTTACAATAAAGTAGTAGTAAGACAAAAGAAGCGTTTCTATACCCAATATCACTATAAAGCATTTAAATAAAACCCAAAAAGGCGACTTAATCGTTTATGACAGAGGTTATCCTGTCGTTTGGTTTTATAAATATCATAGGTTAAAAAGTGTTAATTTTTGCATGCGCATTGTTAAAAGCTCTAATGTTATTAAAGCGTTTTTAGAAAGTGGGAAATATAATAATATCGTTGATTTTCCTTGTGCTGAAAAGTCTCTTCGTCGATGTAGGAAAGATAAAATATCGACCGGTTCACTACATTTAAGATTAGTACGAGTTGATCTACCATCTTGTGAACCAGAAGTTTTAGTTTCATCATTAACAGATTTACAAGCTTATCCTACTGCTCTTTTTGCTGATTTGTATTTCTAACGCTAGGGTGTTGAAGAAGATTACAAGATATTGAAAAAAAAGCAAAAAGCCCGTTACTTTCGTAATGGGTTTTTCTTTATTTGGCGGTGAGAGTGGATTTGAACTCTACTCGAAGGTTTAGTGCTATAAACCCTTATTTAAAATTCCTAACTATCAAAAAGCAAAAAACCGCTAATCTTTCGATTAGCGGTTTTTCTTTGTTTGGCGGTGAGAAAGAGATTTGAACTCTACTCGAAGGTTTAGTGCTATAAACCTTATTTAAAATTTCTAACTATCAAAAAGCAAAAAACCGCTAATCTTTCGATTAGCGGTTTTTCTTTGTTTGGCGGTGAAATAGAGATTTGAACTCTACTCAAGGTTTAGTGCTATAAACCCTTATTTAAAATTTCTAACTATCAAAAAGCAAAAAACCGCTAATCTTTCGATTAGCGGTTTTTCTTTGTTTGGCGGTGAGATAGAGATTTGAACTCTAGAAGGGCTATAAACCCTTGCTGGTTTTCAAGACCAGTGCTTTCGACCA